>JAUIMA010000003.1 GCA_030432675.1 Candidatus Hydrogenedentota bacterium
CTTATATTGCCGCCATTCCGACCCGCCCCGATGGTGAACCCTTCGGGTACAATCCCATTGAAGGGACCATCTACGAGAACAATAAGGGGCCGTCTACCGCAGATTACCTCTTAATGGAAGACATCAAAGTCGCCATTAACAATTTCGGACATGCGACGGGACTTTATCCCCGCACACTCGACGACCTTTACCCCAATTACATGCCGATCTTGCCCCGAACATCCACCGGGGCGCCCTTCGGATATGACAATCAAAACGGGGCCCTGACCCATCCGAGTGAAGGCCTGCAATATGCTTCGGAGACGGTGGCCGAAGGCGGAGAGAGTGGCTCGGTCAAACCGGTAAATGCCCTGGGCTCTCTCGACAAGAGCGACCTGAAAGATTCCAACAGCCTGAACAACGCCCTGGATCGCATCGGCTACTAACGTCGCGCCCTTTCGATCCCGTTCAATGGTAATACGTCCCTCAAGCTCCCTCAGCGTGCTTGGGGGACGCGTTGTGTCTGGGGCGGGAAAAGCGCGGGCACCTACTCCACTTCCGTGTCGCTTACATACACATCCGCGGGTACCGGCTCCTCCAGGCTCATCACAAAAGGACATTTCTCCTGCAGTTCCCGGGCCTCCAACTGGGCACGAAAATTCGCACGCAAGGACCCGCGTAGCAGCGATTCCCGGATGGCCTCCAATTCCCGATCATAGGCGTGTTCTTCACCATCTTCCTCGTCCTCATCCTCCTCGGGGAAACCGGCCATCTCCATGAGCTGATAGGCCAGGGAGTTAAGCTCCGATTCTTCATGAACGAAGAATACCCGGCCCTGCTTTCGATCCCACTCCAGGGCGGTCCAACCGGATTGCTCGAGGAAGGCCACCCGCAACGCTTTTTGCCGCTGTTCCTGCAGTTCACTATCGCCAAAAAGCCAGACCCGACGGGACCGAACGTAGGCGAAAAACAGCGTGGAAAACGCATCGACGGACGGTGTAGCGCGGTCGGCGGGGGCTACAAGTGCTTCGGCGGCCGCAAGCACATCGGGGGCATCCATATCTTTGCAACAAGCAACCGGGGCGTTTCGGGCATTCTCCACCATCAAATCCGGCACCCCATTAGTTGCCGCGAAGAAGGTCTCATCCGACTTCTGCCCGAACACATCCAATACACAGTCCGCTTCATAGTCATAGACCAGGGCCCAGAGACGCTTGTCGGAATGGCAAAACACGGAGAGCGAGAAATCATCCACCTGCTCCACCTGAAAACTCCCGACGCCGACGAAGCCCAACGCGCCGAGAGCCTCCCGGTAGCCAATGGCCTCTCGGGGGTGGTGCAATTTCGCCTGCGCTGCGGGCAGGAGAATCATATCGTCGTCCAGCAAGGCAAAGGGCCCATAGGCTGTCGCTATCCCTCCCATGGCTTCCCCGAGCTGCTTAAAAAACTTTCTGAACTTCCATTTAACGAAATACCAGAGTGCTGCCGCGAGAATAATCAGCGCGAGTAAGGCACCGCCCACCACCTTGGGCCACAGCAGCAGGGGCGCCAGCAACACGGCCCACACGATAAGGCGAATCGTCCACTTTCGGAGGGGTGATATAGGCGCGCGGGGCGAAGAATCATCGTCGGACATGACAGGTAACTCCCAATTTGTGATTCCATGCGTCAGGGGGGACACTATGCCAAATTTTGTTGCTGCCCGCAAGCGCCCATGGCGCCCATAGGATTCTATTTCCATTCGCGTTATAATGGGAAGATAGCAAGGACCTGAGGCATCTGTGGAGGCTCTTCCAGGCAGGACCCCCTCCCGCCGATAAGCGTCCGCAGTCCATCAACCCAGAACGAGAGGAGTCTTCCTTCATGACGGCACAACTTGGTCAATCCGACGGCGAGCGCTGGAAACGATTGGGCGATATGCTATTGGATGCGGGCCTTATTACCAGCGGTCAATTGGCAGAGAGCCTCGCGGAAAAAGAGCGTTCCAAGTGCTTTCTCGGGCAAGCGCTGGTCAAGCTGGGCTATCTGTCGCAAGACGAACTTATTTCCTTCCTGGTGAAACAATGTAAAATCCCCCACATCAATCTGAATGACTACGCCATCGATCCCCAGATTGTGCGGACCCTTCCCAACGATCTTTGCCTCCGTTACAAGCTCATCGCCATCGATCAACTCGGCAAGATCCTCACCGTCTGCATGGTCAACCCCCTGGATATCGATGCCTTGGAGCATGCCCGGGATGCCTGCCCAGCGCTGAAAATCAAGCCCATCCTCTGCACACCCGAGCATTTTGAAAGCGTCGCGAAGCGATTTTTGGTGCACCGCGATGAGCCGTCGGAAGACGCGGCACCCAAAGCACCGGACATGTCCCTGGCTTCACTGGGCCTCAGCAGCACGGCCCCGGTGGTCGCATCGGTGGTTTCCCGCCCCTCGGCGCCAGGTGCCCCGGAGACGCCTATTGAGACGGCGGCCGTATCGCAAGAAACCTTCTCCGCCATCGTGCGGGACGTACTTGGAGAGTTGTTAAACACCTTCCAGGGCCCGGTTCAGGGGCAGCCCGAGTCGGCAGAACAGATCTGGTCCTCGACAGAAAGTCAGTCTGCCCAGTTTTCCTTCACCCTGGACCTGGGAGGTGAACTCTGTTATGTCAGCCCTTCGGTAACCGGAATCATGGGCTATCCGGCACAAGAATTTCAGCAGCAATTCGTCCATCTGTTTACGGACCACCCGGCCAACTCCAAATTACGACAGGCAATCCGGCTGAGCCTCTCCGGCCACCAGCGAAGCCCCATCGAAGCGGAGTTTTTTGCAAAAGACGGATCCATGCGAACGCTCATGATCGCGCTGATTCCGGTGTTCGATGGCACCAAGAAACTGGTCGCCGTACAGGGAGTTGCCCGCGATGTTACCCGGCGTGCTGCGACCGAACAGTCGCTATACTACGCCGCTACACACGATACCCTGACCGGCCTCTTGAATCGGCGCAGTTTCATCACCCGTCTGGAGGAGGCCATTCAACACGCACGCCGCTACGGCACCCCGGTGAGTATTGCCATCGTGGACATAGACGATTTCACCCAAATCAATGAGACGTATGGCCATCAGGAGGGGGACGCCATCTTACGGCACGTGGGACAAACCCTGAAGCAGTCACTCCGGAGCGAGGACATCGTTGCCCACTCAGGGGGCGACGAATTCTGCATTCTCATGCCCCAGGTCGCACCGGAGCAAGCGCAGAACGGGATTCGGCGCTATGTCGATGCGATCACCCAGGCCAATTTTTCGACTTCAGGTGGTGAAGCCCTATCCCTCACCGTCACCGCAGGCTTTTCGACGGTGGCAGAAGGGGCAGAACAATACGAAATGCTATTGGAGACGGCCCGTAGCCTCGTTCGGCGTGGCAAAGAGGCCGGAGGCAATCGGGTGGTCGTTGGTGAAGAGAGCCCTGCTGCCGAGACCTGATACGGATGTTCCGCAACCAAGCCCGGCACGAAAGAGGCTTACGGGGAGCGCACCCGCCCTGTGACTTACCATCTGGAATGCAAAGCGGCAATTTTCCTGCCATTTCGTCACATAACGTCACATCGGCGGCGAAAACTTGACATCTACAGGGCGCATTTCCTACAATTTGGTCACTTCAAACCCAACCAATGGATGGATTTGCCCCCCAATGACAACAACGACCCCCAAAGTGAAGAGCAAGATTTCGGAACTCTCACTTTTATTCGAGATTAGCCGCATCCTTGACCGAAGTATGGACCTCCGCGACGAGCTTGGTCCCGTGCTCAAAGCAATTGCTAAACACACCGGCATGCTGCGCGGCACCATCACCTTGGTCAACCGTGAAAACGGAGAACTATTTATTGAGGCGGCCCACGGCCTGTCCGGTCGTGAATTAGAGCGGGGCCACTATAAGCCCGGCGAAGGCGTCGTCGGCAAAGTCGTCCAGACGGGCCGTCCCGTCGTCGTGCCACGCATTTCGGAAGAACCCCTCTTCCTGAACCGCACGAAGGCCCGTGAAAATGCGAGCCGAGATGATATCTCCTATGTCTGCGTCCCTATTAAAATGGAAACGCAGGTAATCGGGGCGCTCAGTGCCGACCGACTCTTCTCGGAGGAAGATTCCCTCGACGAAGAGTTGCGACTCATGACCATCATCGCCTCCATGGTGGCCCAGGCGGTTCGCCTGCGGCAGGAGCATCAGGACGAGCGCAATCGGCTCCTGAAAGAAAACAGTCGCCTTCAAAACGCACTCCAGGAACGATTCCGCCCCGCAAATATCATTGGGCGATCCGGATCGATGCAGGAAGTTTTCGACCTCATTGCCCAGGTGGCCCAAAGTGATGCGACGGTGCTGGTGCGCGGCGAAAGTGGCGTGGGTAAAGAACTCGTCGCCCATGCCATCCACTACAACAGCCAACGTGCCGCTAAACCATTTATCCGGGTGAACTGTGCCGCACTCCCCGACTCGGTCATCGAAAGTGAGCTCTTCGGCCATGAGAAAGGCGCATTTACGGGTGCGACCCAAATGCGTCAGGGCCGTTTCGAGCTGGCCCATGGCGGCACTATCTTCCTGGATGAAATCGGTGACCTGGCCCCCCAGACCCAGGTGCGGCTACTCCGTATTCTCCAAGAACGGGAATTTGAACGGGTGGGCGGACAAGAGACGTTGAAGGTGGATGTGCGGGTTATTGCGGCGACAAACCGCCACCTGGAGTCCATGATCACGGACGAGAGTTTCCGTCAGGACCTCTATTATCGACTTAATGTGTTCCCCATTCACATTCCCCCGCTCAAAGAGCGGCGCACCGATATCCTGGAACTTGCCAACTTCTTCGTAGAGAAATACAGTAAAGGCAATCACAAATACGTCCGCCGCATTTCGACCCCCGCCATCGATATGTTGATGAGCTACCACTGGCCGGGCAATGTACGTGAGTTGGAAAATTGCATCGAGCGTGCCGTACTCCTTACCAATGACGACGTAGTCCACGGGCATCATCTCCCCCCCACGCTCCAAACCGCCGAAGCGTCCAACACGCCCATCAAGGGCACGCTGGAGGAGTGTCTGGAGCGGGTCGAACGGGAACTCATCGTAGAGGCCCTCAAGGTCGCCAAAGGCAATAAAGCCAAGGCGGCCCGGGAGCTGGGCATCACCGAACGCCTGATGGGATTGCGGGTCAACAAGTACACCATCAACACCCGTGAGTTTCGCGCCTGATCCGCCCGGTTCCGTTGCAGGAAAGGCTGCTCGCGAGCACGCGTAACGTCAAGGTAGTCGGCGTTCCCGTGGACGGCCCCCCATATCTGGTGGTTTCCGTCGCTTTACCCCCTGTAAAGACTTGACAAGCCGTCTACACTCTAGTAAACTGTTTACAAAAGTAGTAGCTTTGTGGTTTGTTGCGCAGCAGAAACCACCTCAACTGAAAGCATGCGGAGAACCCGACTCGTGAAACACCTCAAAAAAATCAGCCAAGTGCAACCCGCCCCGGCCGACGCCGTTCAGGATTTCCTTTGCTTTGCCGCAGAAGCCTTGAATGCTTTTCTTTCGGTTATTGGGGGAACGCTTCCGATCACGACCTACGTGGAAGACAAGTGCATCATTCCCGTGGCGAATGATTCAGGCGGCGACACAACCGCATAACGTATTACCGTTACTCCCGCACTGCGCGCCACTATTTCATACAAAGTACTGTATGACAGGTGGTTACGCACCATGCGGGGGGAAGATTGTTGACAGAATGCGCCCCTTAGCGCATAATACAATCACTGGAATTCCGGCGTCCGCGCGTGACGTCTTTCTGTTGTTTTGCACCACAGTACTCAGACCTATCAGTGCGACCGTGACCAGAAGGTGGTTATCATGATCCGACAACACTTAGCAAAAATGTTTCTGCCCACGCTGATCGTGGCTCTCGCGGCCACTCTCTCCGGCTGCCCTGGGGGTAACATTGTCTACTTTCAGGATGCCGCCCTGGAATCAGCGGTCCGCGCAAGCATCGGTAAACCGCTCGGTTTTCTGACCACCACGGACGTGTTGGCCATTACCGAGGTGGACGCATCCGGACTGAACATTCAAAACCTGGATGGCATAGAGTCCCTGCGCAACCTGACCGTGCTGAATCTGCGCAGCAATGGCGTGCGCACTATCACCCCACTGGAAAATCTGGTAAATCTCCGGGTATTGGATTTGGGCGACAACAACGTTGCCCAGATAACGGCCATTTCCGGATTGTTCCTCTTAGAAGAATTGACCCTCTCTGGTGCGCAAATGGATATTGTTGACTGGTCTCCCCTGTCTGCCAATGCGACCAATGGTGGTTTGGGCAATGGGGACATTGTGGTCCTCCCTACCAACACGACCCTGGATTCCGATGGGAACGTGCTGAACTATTGGGAAGACGACTATCTGACCTTGCTCAACCTGGGCGTTTCCGTACTCTTTGACGAGATGGGAACGACGGACACCAAAACCGCATCGAACTGATCCACACGACACGAGCGTGACACGGTGGCGCGGCCCGCATGCACAACTTGCGAATCATTAAACGGTAGACTGAGGTAGGCACTATGGCTGAATGGAAATCGCGTGTTGGTCAACTGGCGCTACTGCTGGCGGCAACCATAATCTCCGGCTGCCCGGTTTCAGTTGTTACGGCCCCTCAACTGAATGCTTCCCCCGCGGCCACGGACTTCGGCACCACCCAAACCACACGCGATCTCGCCCTGGAGAACACGGGCGGCGGCACGTTGGAATGGACGGCTCAGGAAGTGACACGGGTAGACGTAGATTCTCCCTGGGTCGCTGCAGACGTCCCCTGGCTTACCTTGAGTGTCGCCTCCGGTGCCATCACGACCGATCTTGACCACATCACCCTGATGGCCTCCCGCACCGGTCTTTCCTCTGGCCTCTACACCAATACGGGCGTTCAGATAACCAGTAACGGCGGCACGGTCACGGTGCCCGTTTCGCTTACCGTGGAAGCCCAGCTACAGGTAACCCCGCAGCGCCTCGCGCTTTCCGCCACAGAGACGTCGGGCACCTTCTCTGTGGTTAACAATGGCACCACACCGCTTTCATGGACCATTTCCTATCTCACTGACCCAAATGACCGCAACTCCACCGGCACACTGCCCAGCGGATTTACCGTCAATCCGGCCAGTGGCACGAATCAATCACTTGCAAGCACCTCCATCAACGTCACCTTCCCTGCCGGCACGGATGATTTCGCGTTGCTGGTAGACTCAGCCTCCGGCCAGGAAGTGGTCACCTTTTCGGTGGGCTCAGCACTGACCCAACTGCTCGTCAGCCCCACAACACTGACGCTCTCCATTGCGAGCAATTCGGAAACGACGACTGAGCAGCCGGCCTCGACCTTACGCCTCGAAAACGTGGGCAACCTTCCGGTCTCCTGGACCATTGACCTTTCAGAGCGCATTAACCCCAACGCCTCACCGCCCCTTTCCGCCGATCCGATTCTTGGCACGACCCAGATTGGAAGCACCTCAGAAATCGCCGTTCGCGTAACGGACCCCGATACCATCATTCAGGGAGACGGCATCTACGAACTTGCGGTTCGTGTAGGCGACTCATTCCAGACCGTGCCGATTATTGTCGACGTACTCCCCCTACCGGAAATCACGTTGGCGCTGCCACCCGAAACGGAATTTCTCCAGCCCCCCGTGGTAGAGACCGACCTCCTGGACTTTGGCGATGATCTGGTGCAGGACCAGTTTTTCGTGGTCAACACGGGGAGCCGCGATTCCGAGCTCTTCTTCCAGGTAACCTATGACGAGCAGGGTCAGGACAACGCCCTGATTGCGGCGATAACCCCACTCCGTGGCAATACCAACGGTTCAGACCGCGACTATTATCTCTTTGACCAACAGGTCTATACGGATGGCGTACCGGTTTCAGTCACCATCAATCGCAACAACCTGGTCGAAGATCTCGAAACCCGTCTTATCACCGTGCGCGCCTTTGAGAGCAACAACTTCGTCTCCCAATTGACGGCCGTTGCGGAAAAGACCATCGAGATTCGCGTTGCGAAACCGCCTTATACCATTACCGGTGCCACGAACCGTGCACGGGCACCCAGCATGCTTCGCTTCGTCTTCAGTAACCGGGACGAATTGGGCCAGGTCATTCCCCTTCAGAGCGAAGCCGACCGCGAGCGGGTTGCTTACGAGATTTTCGAAAACGAAATTGCCCTCGATCTCAATGAAACCAGTCAGTTCCTGACTTTTGACTACCGTGGAAACGTGGTGCTAATCCTCGACTTCACCGGCAGTATGTACAACGCAGGCACGACGGGCCCCAATCCCCTTCAGCCCGGCGATGCGGTCGCACTGATGCGCGAAGCCGCCAAGGCCTTCATTGACGACCTCCCCCCCAACTTCAATCTTCAGATCATGTATCACACCGATCGCGTCCCCGAAGAACGCATTATCCAGCGCTTTACGAATGACCGCACCCAGCTTAAGGACGCTCTGGACCGCTTCACCGTCTCTCCCGCACTATTCGGTGACTCCGACATTGTAGAAACACTGGAGATGGCCATTGACTCGCTGGTGGCGGAAGACCCGGCCGGCACGCTGCCCTTTGACGATGCGGACGTCCGCGCAGTCGTATTCATTACCGATGGCAAAGAGACGGTTTCGGGCAACACCGTGACCGGCGTGGATGGCCTTGCCGAAGAATCCCGGACCCGGCTCTATCCCGTTGCCTACAGCCCCAACGGCGATCCGGCCCCCCTTGCTGACCTGATTGTCTCGGCCGAGTCTTCGGGTGGTTACCTCTACACCGCAGGTAGCGTGCGCAATCTCTCCACGGTATTTGGCACCCGGAGTTCCATGGAAGTTCTGGCAACGACCAGTGCCATCCCCAATACGGCTGCATTCACCATTCGGAACGTAGGCACGTCGGCCTTCACCTACGAAATTACGCCCGACGACTCCCCATGGCTAGGCACCGTCAGCCTGCCCGAAGGGAACGTGAATGGCGGCGCGAGCCAGGCCATCACCTTGACCTTGGATCCCACCGGTATCGACGCCAACACACGGCTTCGTGCGACGGTCAATGTTATTGCATCCAATGGCGATGAAGCCGAAGTCGTGGTGCACTTCCTTACCACCAACGCTGCCGCCACCAACATCGAAACTACGGTGCGCGATGAAACGGGCACCATCTGGGAAGAACTCAACAACCAATCGGTGCTCACCTATACCACCCCGAAGGAAGTCGACTTTCAGTACTTGCTCTCCGGCACCTATCGTCTCCCCGACGATACGATTATTGAAGGCCCCTTCCAACGCAATGCCGTCTTCACCTTGGGCGACCCCCGCATTGGACAGGTCTCCCTGCGCTCGGCCGGCATCGTAGAAGACTTGAGCACTGTAGACCCCGAACAACGCTTTCGGGCTGAAGTCTATGTGTATGCCGACTACGTGCCGCGGAACATTCGCTCTTTCTCCTTCCGCTTCATGCCGCAAGCTGCAACGGACCTCAGCGCCGCCAATCAGGCCCTGCTTGGTAACGCGCTCATGCAAATTGAACGGGCGGACGGTGGTCTCTTGGATGACGATAACGTGGGCACGTCCGATTGGCGACTGATCACCGAAGCCGATGGGCGGGTGCGCATCTTTACCGATGACGACAACTTCCTCCCGGTCGGCTCGTTCGGCGCCTTGCTGAAAATCACCTTCACCAACCTGACGGACTACGTGGGCGCCTTTGGAACTGGTGCACGGCAACCAGAGTTCTTCCTCAGCATGCGCATGGATAACCGCCCCTACATCTCGCCCCAATCAGAAGGACAACCGTCCAGCACGAAGTTCTTCCTGTACCCTGGCGGCATTGCCCACGATGGGCGTGCACTTTCCATTGCTCTGGGCGAAAGCGACCTGGCATCCCCCGCGCAGTTTGTCGAGTTCCTCTCGGAAATCCCCGGCTTTGACCCCGAAGACGAGATCGCGCTCGACACCGACATGGATACCATCCCGAACTTCAATGACCCCGTTCCTCTGGATGAAGAGTTGCCGGCAAGTCGGGTAACGCCCAATCCCATTGATGTGGATGCGGACGACAACATCTTTACGCTTACGATTCGAAACAACTTGCTCGATAGTTTCGAATGGAATATCGACACAGCCTCCCTTCCCAGCTGGATTCCGGCGGCCAGTATTCGCTATGGCGCCGGTGCGACCAGCACAACGCAAATACGAACCCTGCTGGCTCCGGGTGAGACCGAGGCCGTTCAATTCAGCGTCGACCGGACGGGCCTAACACCGGGTACGGCAATCACCGACTCCGTAGTATTCAATATTACCAACAGTGAGTACGCCTTCATCGTACCGGAAAGTGTGTCAGTAACGATGGAGATAGCGCCATGAGGGTGAGACGAGTCTTAGAACGGAAGAGCAGTCTGATGGCGGCACGATTGAGTCAACGTGATGATAAGGAGTATGGAATGCTACGCACAGCGCGCTGCATAAGCTTGATGGGTCTATTGCTGACCATCGTCACCCTGACTGGCTGCCCCACAGCAACCACACCGGGCCTGTCTGTCACGCCGCTTGCGTTAAATTTCGGGGCGGGCGAAACATCAAAGACGATTCGGGTCCAGAATTCCGGAGGCGGCACCCTGACGTGGGCGGCCGAAGTATCCGAGAATGCGCCTTGGCTGACCCTCGAGGTCGCCAAATCCACCAAACAGGCGGGTATGGTTGAAGGGGAAACGACCTCCGAAGTAGACGTCGTCACCCTGCTACTCAATCGGACCATACTGGACCAATCCTCGTCACGCAACGCCACGGTTACGATCACATCCAACGCGGGTAATCAGACCGTCAGTGTGGGTGTCTCCGAGTCCGGACCGGCCCAACTTACGATAGCTCCGACATCCCTGGCCTTTGGCACCACAGCCACCTCCATGGACGTGGCTATCAGTAACTCGGGCTCCGAAGGCCTGGACTGGGTGCTGGGCGTTCCCGATGATGCCCCTTGGCTGAGCGCATCCCGCACCAGCAATTCTGGCGTCATTGGCACCACCGTAGATTCTGTAACACTGACGGTTGATCGGACTGGTCTTCCAGGCGGGGACTACGAGGCCACCGTGACTGTCGCATCGAATGGCGGTACGGGCGAAATTCTTGTGACGGCAAGCGTACCTCCCCTTGTTGTCTCTACCGCAGAAATCGACTTCGGGAGCCGACTTGCCGGCGCATCCCGCTTTGTCAATATATCGAACCCCTCCGAAACGGTTGCGGGCCTCCAAATCACGGCCAGCGTCCAGGGAGCCGCCACTGAATGGCTGAGCCTCGGCGAAAACCTCACGGTGCTCGACCCACGGACGACCGGCACCATTCGTGTGGATGCCGATCCGGACGGATTGGCCCCCGGCACCTACACCGGAACGGTTACCGTTTCCTCGGCCAACCTCAATTTCACCCATCTTATTACAGTCCGCCTGGAAGTACCTGGGCTCTCCGTGACACCCGACGCGATTGCCTTCGGTGAAATTACCGAGCTTCAACAGCGGGACTTCACCTTGGAAAACCTTACGGGTGCGCCGCTCTCCTACAGCATCGCCATTCCCGAGAGCGCGCCCTGGGTGCTCCTCTCCTCCACTTCCGGAACGGTGAGCACCACGACGACCATCCAGCTGAGCGCAGACCCCGATCGCATTGGTGCAGGAAGTCATGAAGCCGAACTCGCTATCACCTTTGGCGACGATGGCAATGCGCCGACACAAACCCTGACGGTAACGATGAGCCGTCCCGAACCCGCGCGCCTGGAAGCCTCGCCCAAGTCTATACTCTTCGGCACGGCACTCCTGGAACGTCGGGTGGCGCTGTGGAATGTAGGCATCGGATCGGTCAATTGGACTATCGACGCCTCCGGATTTCCCGCCTGGCTCTCCTTGGATGTGGTGCCCGGCTCGGGAACACTTGCGGGTGGCGTAGCCAATGGCACCGTAGCTGGAGAAGAGACGGACGAAGTAATCCTGCGCGTTGACCGCAGCATGGCTCCATCCGGTCAATTCGAATTCACCCATACCTTCAACGCCGTTGCATCGGGCGACTACGATAACGTGGTACCAATCACGTTGTCCATGTCCATTGCCCGGGTTCCCGTATTCGTGCTGGAAGCTGACGATGTGGATGACCGTGGTATCAGCACCCTGGCGGTCCCCGTGACGGAAGACACGCTTACCTTCGTGGTTCGTAATGAGGGCACGGGCCCCCTCAATTGGGGCTTCAACAATCTGCCCAGCTGGATTTCTTCCCTGGAGCCCTCCCAAGGCACGCTCCAGCCCAACGTGCAGCAAACTGTTACCTTGACGGTTAATCGCAGCGGTCTGGTCACACCCGGTGCCCAGGCATTCCTGGAAATCACGACGAATGACCCTGCAAACGAATTGGTCTTCCTCGACGTGGCCGTGGCCGTACCCCCCGTGATTTTGATCACCACCGACCGGCCCAGTCTTGGCTTTGCCGACGATGAAGCAGCCACGACCATTGGCATTGCCAATAATGGCGATGCAGGCACGTTGCTGAATTACCAGGTCGTAACCAATCAGGATTGGCTGTCCATTGCCCCCTCCAACGGGGTCAGTGAGGGCACCTCCTCCCCCATCAAAGACTTCCAGGAACACAGCGTGACCGTAGATCGGTCACGCTTGGACGGCGCTGGCGCGTCGGCACGGCTCATCATCTCTGCGTTCATCGTGGAAGACGGCATGGCTGTTCCTGACCCCACCGTGCCCCCCTTGGAAGTAACCGTTACGGTGGAAGCAGCCCCCCTTACCATCGAATCCGCACTGCCACGCAAACGCGTTCCGTCTCTGTTGCGCAATGTGCTCAGCCTGCGGAATATCCGCTCCGAGTCCATTCCGATTCCGAACAGTCGTTTGCAGCAAGTGGGTGATCTCTTCCGAATCTCTGAAACCGAAGTACCCCTGGAACTGACCGAATCAAATCAGTTCCTCAAGAAGGACTACTCCGCCAACGTACTCATCATGCTCGACTTTTCCGGCAGTATGTTGGATTCGGCGGAAGAGGCCGTGGAAGATGGTCAGCTGGGCGATCCGGCGGCCCTTACCGAAGATGCCCTCAAGAGTGTCTATGCCCAATGCATTGGTGACCTGATTGACGAGATGCCCGATCACTTCCGCGTCGGTCTGAGCGTCTTCAATGATCGCCCCACTCCGGACAGCGGTGCCGTGCGGGTCATCAATCCTGCCGACGGTGAAGGCGCCTTCACCCGCGACAAAAACATCCTGAACACGCGCTTCACCCAACTCGTAGTCAATGACAACGGCGCCACCGAGCTACTCCCCGCCATCCAGGCGGGTGCGAGCCGACTGGTTCGTGAAGACACAAACAGCAATCTCCGCCCCTTCGATGATGCCGACGTTAAAGCGCTAATCGTCATCACCGACGGACGTGACACCAGTTTGGAACGTGTCACCGAGACAGCCAACGCCATCGTGGCGCAGGGCGTCCGCCTCTTCATCGTGGGTTGGGGTGCCAAAGTGGAAGCGGATCCAATCATTCGTCTGACCACGACCACGGGTGGCCACTACTACTCGACACCAGCGCGGGATACGGGCGTCCAGGATGCCTTCGGCGTGCCCATCCGTGTCCCAGAAGTAGCTCAGCTTGCCGATTGGTGCAGCTTGGACCCGGCCGACGAATGTGACGAGTCCATACCCAACGACTTGGCATCCCAGGTGATTCTCAGCTACACCACGCTGAACGCTCAGCCGAGCGTGGTCGTAACGGCGGATCTCACTTTCAACGACCCGAACGACCAGAACTCTATCTGCCTTCCCGAACAGGGCGAAATCACCAGCAGTGTGGAATACCGGCAACAGGACTTCCTCGCGATACAAGGTGACGTACGAATGGGGCAGGCATCGATTCGCACGGAGGGTGTCTCCAATGGCGACGCCACACTTATCGTTCGGGCGGATTATGTCCCCCGCAACATCACCCAACTCACCTTTGAGCTTACGGTGAACAGTTTAGAAAACCCCACTGTCACCGTGGACACTGTGAATCAGATCGCCGGTGGCCTCATTTCTAACTGGACGCAATCGCAGGCAGGTAACTTCTTTACGTTTACCTCCCCCGACGGTGAGCCCATCCGCTTCTCAGATTTCGGTGACCTTATCGAAATCACCGTTTCGGGTGTTACCCAGGCCTTTGATGTGGATTTTGAAATCACCGATCCGGTCTATATGTCCGACAACTTTGAAACCAAGTATTTCACCCACCCCACCGGTATCACCGTGGGCGGCAGTGAATTTCTGGCGACGTCGTTCCCCTCCCCCTTCTTCGACTCTCGTCCCGGCCCCTTGGATGTGGATGGTGAATTCATCGTCGTCGCGGACGCTGATACGGACCAGGTGGAAATCGATGTCTTCAACCTTGGTGGCTCCCACGTGGCACCGGGCTCGGTAGCCGATATCGTAACCGGTGAGTTTAATCCGGAAGGTCTCGTCAACGTTGGGTTGTTCTGGGAGGCTATCGTAGGTGCCTCCGACAACTTCCTTACCTTTGAGGATGACACCCAGACGACGGGATTCGTAACGGATTACATGACACCTTCCACCATGTTTGTTAATCTCAACCGGGCTGTAACGCCTCCCGGAGAACGGGAAGGAGAGATTTCGGTCACCTACGGTTCCGGCTCGGTAAACAACACCGGCACCTTGGATCCCATCATCATCCGCTATACCGTCGAGCTCCCTGAGTTTGATATCGATATCTACAATGACGACACCGACCAGTTTGAAGACCTGCCGGGCCTCTTTATCAATTTTGAGGCCACACCGGACGCGCAAGACATCCGCATCACCAATGTGGGTCAAAGCACGTTGCAGTGGGAAGTGGACCCCGACAGCCTTCCCGCCTGGGTGGTACTCAGCAGTCTGGTGGGCGCTCCTGGTCCGGATCAGAGCGATATCATCACCATCAGTATCAATCGGGCCAGCCTTCCAGAGGGTAATCAGTTTGCGGATATCGTATTTACGGCAGACTTTACCGACCCCATCACCTTGACCATCAGTGCCGAAGGCCTTCCCCCCGGCGCAAAATAGCGTCATTCGAGCTCCCCTCGCGCATGCCGCCCTCCTGAATTCTGGAGGGCGGCATTTTTTTCTTCGGGCTAAGTTGTCAGATAACACGGATTCTGAGTTATAATACGGCCCGTCTGAATCCCAAACTAATCTCCTCATAACTGAAGGTGCCCGATGTGAATCCAATCATTCTAAACCTGGTCGTCGCGGTCGGTGCCCTGGTACTCATTTTCGGTGTCTGGATTGGCGTTCACCTGCTTGCACGATTTCGAATGGGGGTTCGCCAGATTGGATGCCGAGGGCCTATGACCGATGATTTCGGTAACGAAGTATGCTGCCACACCGGCGAGCCGTGTACCGGCGACACCACGTGCAGCACCGACGACGAGGCCCCCGCTGCCCCGTGTCAGGAAAAGCACTGACTATCTGTAACGATTGCTGGTCCCCCCTGCGGGATCATTGATGAGACCATGAGAAAGGAATGGCGCTGATGCCACTCAAGTATTACTGCCCGAAATGTAGCAAACGTTTTGTGGACTGGGGTGCGGAAAAGCTCGCTTTTAAATGCCCTGATTGCGACGGCGAGACCCTCTACCGCGTCGGCACACAGCCGGAAGGAGAAGATGGCAAACCGTCGCTTTCCAAGACCGCTGCAAAACGCAAGACCAAAGCGAAGGCCAAAGCAAAGCCAAAGGCCAAGGCGAAAGCCAAAGCGAAGGCGGATGACGTGGTCATTACAGATGATGATTCGTCGCTGGACGTTCCTGATCTCGATAGCGTAGACGAGGTAGTCGACACCGACGTCGCCACCGACGACGACTGATCAGAAATCCAAAAGTCGAGCGCCTGATGTGTGTATCGGTCGAAAATTCGGCCGACGTCACGCCGGGCGATTCCCCCTCAATGATGCCCTTTGGCACATTGAGGGGTCTTTTATCTTACGTCCGGAGCGTCGGGACGTAACGAAACCCGCACTTCGTCAAATTGAATTTCGACCCGAAGCCAAGGTGCCGTTTCCGTCAGATAGTGCCCGAGAAAGTCCTCCAGGCTTTGCTCCGGACTCATGATCAGTGACACCCCCCGTTTGGCGGATGGCAAGGAACGAACCCCTTCACCGATCACAATGTTAATCTGGTGTTCCGACGCGACCCCCTCCAGCAACGTCACGATATCGTGTTCCCGGTAAATTTGGATGCGGGTGCTCACCGAGGCCGCCAGCTCCTTCGAAAAGCTGGGACTCATCTTATGGGCCGGGAGCAGCTCCGGTGCGGAAGAATCACGCACCGCACTGCTCGAGACCTTATCTGCGGCAAGGCTCCCATCGTCAGGCGCGTAAATTACCTCGACAACCTGACGGGCCGGCAAAATAAGGGGTTCCTCGCCCGGCACCACCTCCACCCGCACATCGATTACGGTCTCGCTCAATACTTTCAGGCCCCGCAGAGAAAGGCCGGAACGTAATAGAATGTGGTCGCCTCTTGACACAGCACTGCCCTGCACGCTGGTGGGAGAAGAAGGCTGGTTGGATTGGGCGGCCTCTTCCCCGTACGCATGCGCAGCACATGCCAGTAGGATTGCCAATACGGTCCGCATTTGTCGATACACCTCAGTTCCAGCATCTCATTCTAAGAGAGCGGCACACAGGTGTCAAACGGCCTCCTTGTAAACAGCAACCGTTCCCCCTACAATAAACAGAGCAAAGGGCGTTTCCCGGCACGTGTCACATGGGTCCTTTGCACGGGAGGCCTGGATGGCAACGATACTGATAGCAACAATGGACAGCACGGACTATGCCACGCTCGCAGCAGAAATCGAGGGAGAAGGCTACGACGTGCTGTGGGCCAGCGATGGACAGGAAGCCGTTGAACTCACCTTGGAACACCGTCCGGCCATCGCCTTCATAGACAGCAGCCTGGCCCTCTTCAACGGCTTCGAGGTTGCCGAAATACTTCGGGGCGACCCGGAAGTTCCGAGAGATATGCCGCTCCTGTTGTTCAGCGACGAAGCCGTTGAGCCACACCGCTTCGATGCGGTCGGTTTCACTGCGCAGTTCCATAAGACGCACTCCCACGAATCCGTGCGGGAACTATTGAGTGCTCTGGCCTACCAGGCCGGTTAGCGTACAGTCTTGCGAACAAGAGCACGTCTGTCCGCGTATTGAGGCGGATTTTCAGCGTCAAGCAGAATTTATGATTCCGCTGCCCAAATCTAGTCGCTCGCGGGCTATGGCCGTCGGGAGCGTGCTGCTTGAGTGGCTCACGGTCCGAAATTTCGGGTCACGGTCGACTTGCCAGAGAGAATGTCACCCATACGTTTCCGGAGGCTTGAGCGGAGCTTCGCGCCGTTGGTCGTAAGGTCAAAGGACTCCGGCCCTGCTCCCGGGTAGAATCCTGCTGGCAGCGAGAGTTCTTTTCGGGAAACCCGCTCCCAGAGAATCTGAAGGTATTCGTAGTCTTCCAATCCATCCCGAAACGCGAATAGCCGCCGGGTGGGATAGAGGCCTTCGTGTCCTTGCCCGACCAAGGCACCTGACCCCGCCTCGGGGGCGTTCAAAACAGGACCCAAGACACCATGAAACCCCAATGTCCAACAACGCCACGGCATGGCCCGTGTGGCCCTCCCTTGCCCTGCCTGCCACGGAGAACCGGTGCATGGAGTGGCATCGAGCCAAGGCGACTGCGCGGGAACGGCAATTTGGATGGTCTCCAGGGCGGGATTGTTGAAAAGCACCTCAGCAACGGACGGAAAGGCCCCATCCTCCGAGGGCCTGTCAAAGCGAATGCGCACGGCGAGGCACTCCCGGGGATAACGAAACGATCCACGTGCGATGTTTCGGCCCAAAGGACTCATCTCCACGTCAACGTCCCAGTCCACCGTCGCATGGGTAAACTCACCCGGAATATAGGCGGTCTCTACCTCGATTCCTTCCCAGGCACTTTCGTTGCCATGCAACACCGTCAGGTCGGCCAGTCGAAAATGGGTCCGAAACGTCATCTCCAGCCAGGGAATGGGCACGTTCGCCGAAGCCCTGGCCTGCCAATGGGTCACCTCGCTACCGTCCACGACTTCCGATGCCAGCGTCTGATACGTACCCGTTGCATCGGGTGCACCTACACTGCCGAGGCAGACGGCGATGTTCTCCTGCGCATAGTGTGTCAGTGATTGGCCGGAAGCCAGACGACTGAGGATAGCGGGGTCCGTCTGCACGGGGAGTGCCCAGATTTCTGCGTAGCGTTCAAAATACGGATGGGCTGGTGCCGCGAGGATACGCTGCACGTGCTCATCGGCCCGGGAGAATCGGGCATAACCCTGACGAAGCGCATGCCACGTTTCGCGGGGACCAAAGGCTGCAGGTTGGGCAACGCGCTTTAATGTTCCAGCGACGGCAGGCAAACGGGCCTGGGTCTTATACAATTGAAGTTGCAATCCATCCTGAGGCTCCGTGACGGTAGGTTCGGGAAAATGGGCCAGCATGGTCCCTTCGCGCCCTCCCACGTCGACGAGGTTCGCCGTCCCGGTTGCGCTCACATAGTTCCGATGGGCCTGCAGGTCGGCCTCATCCGCACGGGCTCCCGCTGAAAGGGTATCGAACCATACCCGATAGGCGATGTCCAGCTCCTGCAAGGTATCGTACACCGGAATCCAAGCGTCCACATCCGAAAAGGAACGATTGTACGCACTGGCGAGGGCGTGAAGGTCTACATCGAACAGCGTGGCGAGACTCCGTGCTTCCGGTAGCGCAAACTCATATACTACAAAGGGGAAATCTCGGACGGCTTCTTTGCCCCCATCGAACTCCAGTCGGAGCTCCGCGCGGTAATCGCCCGCTTCCTGGTCGTTCGGAACGTCCAACTGAAGCAGAATCTCCATGGAATCGTTGGCGCGAATGGCAACCGGTGTGAGGGGGACGAGCGCATCTGCCACCTGTGGCGCGCCAGGAAGAAAATCAGTGGCGATCGCTGGACGATACCACGTGGCCGGTGGTCCTTCCTTCCCCTTCCAAACAAGCTGCCACGAAACGAGTTCCCGGTCCCGCTTTTCCGGGGCAAGGTGAAGTGCGATTACCTCATACTCACCGGCCGCCGCCGCCGGAGCAATGCCAGAATCCCGGGCCAACCCGTCGCCATCCGGTTCGAGATAGTCCTCAGAAAGGGTAAAAGAGGCGCCGGAGATAAAAAGCAACAGAGAGACTGCTGTTGAGCCAAACATCAATGTGAAAACCCCAGAATAGTAAAACGTAAAAAATAGCCGAGGACCAATCAGTCCTCGGCTATATCGTACACCAAGTGATGCAATCTCGCTTAACGCGAATTAGAACAGGGATACCAAGACGCCGAAGGCGCGGGTGGTCGGGAAGTCAGAAGGATACTTCTGAAACTCGACGTGCCCGTCCATGAAGAGCCAGTTGGAGCCGCCGGGAACGTGGTTGTAGTCCACCGTATCGAGGCTGACCAAATCACCCAGAACCGGAATCGTGCTCTGCGCCTGGGCCGATGCGCCCGGGTTGTTGATGTCCGTGATAAAGAAGCGCTCGATACCTTCGCGAGTACGTTGCACTTCGATACCCGAGTCATCGATATTCTCGTCATAGACATTTTCGAAATTAACCGGATCAGCCACCCAGGCACCGATGTTGGCGGCGACCGTGTTCTGAAGTGCAGCTACGAAACCGGCCTGAATATAGGGTCCAACTGCCGCCGGGCCCGCTGGAATGGCACCGTCATTGGGGTCCACGCCATCGACCAGGTAGTCGTTGCCATTCTTGCCGTTCATCGCCCATCCGAGATAGAGATAGGATTCTGCCGTCAGCCCGCAGGGGTCAACCGTGCCTTCCAAAGGCTGGCCGGCTTCTTGTTCGTACCAGTAGCCCGCTCCCTCGAGGACTTCCGTACCACCACCATCTGAGGGACAGACCATCGTGTTGACATCCGTGAGATACTCTGGATAAACGAGGGGGCCATCAAAAACAAATTCGGTATCGGGTGAATGGCCGCCCGGCTGGCCCAATCCGGGAGGAGCCGGGTTGGGATACTGACACTCCAGATCATTTGGACGCACATAGCTGGCAGTTGAGCCACCACCTGCCGGTGAGCTAATCACCCAGGACTGGCGTTGGGCCATGGGCGGAAACTTTTCGCCCTTGGATTCGTTCGCGTACATTTTGAAGACTACGCCCAGCTGCTTGAGATTGTTTTGACAACTGGCACGTCGGGCCGCTTCGCGTGCCCGGGACAGCGCCGGAAGTAAGATAGCGGCAAGAATGCCGATGATCGCAATAACGACCAGCAGTTCGATCAGGGTGAAACCTTGTTTTTTCATCGTATTCAAAGCCTCCTAAGCCTTATGAAGATGAATGGGGTCTACAACAAAACACTTGGATATTGACGGGTCATAGCGTTGGGTCCAAATCTCCTTTCGCCACGTGGCGGTTTTGCTCACTGTGTTTTAATTCGCGCCGAACCACACCCTAATGTCATGAGAGCACTACTTAACGTCCGGTATAGAGTTACTATGTAGTAGGCGCTTACATAATCAATGTATCCCACGCAATAGGTTTTGTCAACGGGACAAAGACGGCTATTCCCACTATTCTCATTACAATCCCCCAGATCGCGCAAATATCACGTGTTATTCATGATTCCGCAAGCACTTCTTCACTTATTTCTGTGTCACTTAGAGAATGTGCTCCAATATGAAATTATTTCTGGCAAGAGGAGCCCGAGAGCGTGCAATACAATCTGTAGCTGCGTAATTTTACGCAGTCGAAGCCTCACGTGGCGGAAACCTGTACCCAGACCCGGCGTCGGCGAGGACCATCAAATTCGCAGAAATAGATGGATTGCCACGTACCGAACTGCAGTTTACCCTCGCGGACGAAGATCATTTCTGAGAAGCCCATCATGCTGGCCTTGACGTGGGCGGCCGCATTCCCTTCCGCGTGGGCGTAGCCCCCCTCCCATGGCACGGCCCGCTCCAGAATGAGTTCCATGTCGGCGACCACATCGGGATCGGCGTTTTCATTGATCGTTATTCCAGCAGTCGTATGGGGCACGAAGAGCTGCACCATGCCGTCACGGATACCAGACGCATCCACGCAGCGCTGAACAGCCGCATCGATATTTACGAACTCCGTGTGCTGGTGGGTGACCACTTCCAATTCCTTCATCGATGACTCAAAGCTCCATTTGATTCAAGTTGCGCAGCCCCAGACGCATTGGCAACCAGGTGCAGAGAACCCCTAACGCCGTGATGGTTACGACGGCCGCGGCAAGCGCCCATTGAAACTGCTGCTCCGTGTGAAAAAGGCCCAGCACCTTCCACTGTAGTACCAGTACCTGAAGCGCGACCAGGAAAATAACAAACGCCACGCTGGATAAAAGGTTCAGGGTTCCGCCCATGCCAGACACAATTCGGGCCGGATTGTCTTCGGTGAACGTCGGATACAGGGCCCCAAATCCTACGGCCATACCCGAAAGCCCCATATTGGCCACGAGCACACTGTAGACGGTCAGTCCATAGTGGAGGGGCTGCAAGGCCAGCATATACCCCGAGAGCAAGGCCAGTCCCACCGTAAATGCGGAAGTGAGTGAAACACTCAGCCAGAATTTTTGCCAAATCAATTGGCGGAACGTCAGCGGCGCGAGTCCCAAAATCCAGATTCGCCGGCCCTCCAGGCTGATCAAGGGAAAAACGAAGCGGCTTGTGAGCGTGGCCACGATTAGCGTGACGGCCCCAACATTCAGACAGGCAATCCACCCGCGCCAGAACTCGTTTTCATAGAGCCTCGTGGTATTCCGAATGTTCGCGATATAGATGGCCATGATGCCGAAAAAAATGGCAAATTGAGACCATTGGGTAGGGTCCCGCCAGAACAACTTGATGTCCTTGTGGAACAGGGCCCGATAGGGTTCCCTTACGGGTGACAAGACACGGTCCAGCCAGGCCAGCGCGCCCTTATCCATGGGCTTGATGCGCTGCTTGTCTTGTCCCATAAGATAGGACCACCCCGAATAGAAAATAAGGTCGGCCAGTCTCCCGGCGAGAAAGACGACAAAGAGGGCCGTGGACAGGAGCATGCCGAACCAGAAAAGGGCCTCGGTGTAATTGCCATCTCCGGCCATACGCAGGCCCTGGGCCGCCCAGTGGCTGGGTAAGAACGGTGACTGGGTACGATCCATGGCCTGCAGAATTGCGGGCATGGTGGTGGACTCCGAGAATCGCGCTTCCCGAATAACCGTTCGGATGTAGGCGAAAAAAGAGAGAACGGCGACGGCCCCCATGACCGCAATCGTCAACGTATTCATCCGAGGGAAAAAACGAACCAGTAGCATGGTGATTGCCGAACCCAGACACGCCGGAATGACAACGAAGGGTAGAAAGAAGAAGACAATCGCCACATAAAAAACAGCGTTCGCCTGGGTATTCCACGCGTAGGCCACCATCATCGGCGAACCCAGGTAGGCCAACGACCATGAACTGAACGACACACTCTCGATAAATCGCGCGTAGAAGAAGTCGGTATAGCTGATAGGCCCCTGGAGAAGGTAGACCACTTCCTTCGAGCGATAGAGCGTGGAGAAAGCCACCAACGTGTTGGAGAAAACCAGCAGGACGAATATAGAAAGGGCAAAGATATTCAAACTTTGCCGTAAGAGGGCCTTTCCAAACACAAATTCACCACCACCCTGACCGCCGAAGTAAATCAACCACCCAAACCCGGTATCGAAAAGGAACAAGGCCGCAAACCAAAGAGCGAGCGCGGCGAAAGTCAATACGCCGACTTTCAATTTCGATTGGTGCCGGACCGAGGCAATCTGGTGTCCGGCAATCCGGGCCTTCATGAGGATAACCGTCCAGACCTGATTCATTGGGCGGGCACTTCCTCGTCGGTGCGGGTCAGGGTCAGGAAGATATCCTCAAGCGAGCCGGGGCGTTCATGCAGCGCCTTGATTTCCTCCACACTCCCCAGCTGCAGGAGCTTGCCGTGGTTGATAATCCCAATTTTGTCGGCCACTTCCTCCGCGATGCTAAGCGTGTGGGTCGACATGAACACCGTGAGGCCCTCCGTGCGAGTTTTCTCCTTGAGAAAGTCCTTTACAAAGCGGATGTTTTTGGGATCAAGTCCCACCCACGGCTCATCCACGATGACCACTTTGGGATCGTGCAAGAAACACGAGGCGAAGGAAAGTTTCTGCCGCATCCCGTGGCTATAGTCTTCCACGAGCTGATCGCCCACGTGGGCAATTTCAAACATCTCGAGAAGTTCTTCGCAATGGGTCTGGTAGTAATCTTCCGGCACCTGATAGAGTCCGGCAACAAAGCGCATAAACTCCCGCCCCGTAAGCTTGTCATAGAGAAAGGGGTGGTCGGGCACATAGCCCATGAGCTGTTTAGCCCCGACGGGATCTTTCTGCACGTCAATCCCCCCCACGCAAACCGTACCTGAACTGGGTCGCAGGAGGCCCGTCATCATTTTGATGGTCGTTGTCTTCCCGGCACCATTGGGGCCAAGAAAACAAAAGAACGTGCCCGACTCGATATTCAGGTCCAACGGAGAGACGGCAATCTTTTCACCGAAATGCTTGGTCAACTGCGTGGTTTGGATCATAGAATTCCTTCCCGCCGCCGGGGGTTTTTCCCTGGCTAAACGACCGGTTATTCGCAGGCGATGACGTCAAGTTCAATTTGCCCGATAAAGGTAATGAGTTGGGCCCAAGCGCTGATGCTTCCGTTAAGCAACTTAATGTGGGTTGCATCGGCCGTCTCCTGGCCCAGCGTCGGGTCCATGGGGTACCACTGTCCCCCCAGATACACTTCCGGCCAGGCGTGGTACCCGAATCCGTTCAACACATCACTGTAAACCAGGCCAATGGCGATACGGGTCGGAATGTCCACGGCGCGGGCCAGGGCCGTATAGAGCACCGTATGATCATTACAATCTCCCGTGCGTGTACGCAGCACATCCACCGCATTGGGCACACTCAGGACCGGTACCTTTTCGATCTCTTCATAGACCCAAGTGTAGAGCAACCGTGCCTTGCGGGCGGGATCACGTTCCTCCCCGACGATAGCCCGGGCTTCCGCCTGAATCACCGGGTGATCCGTCGCGACAAAGGCGTCTCCGCCCAGAAAGGCCGACATATCCGCCGTAGTGTCCTCCGGTGCTTCTGCAGGAAACCCTTCAGGCTGCTGCATGGTCAACTGATCACCGTCTCGCAGTTGCCAGGGAGGATCGTGGGGAAACGCTGCTTCTGGTACACCGTTCACGCGGACGCGCAGCCGGGAGGCATCAATTCTTACGGGCTCGCCCGAAGGCACGATGGCCAGACTCTGAATCAAGTCGCTGTTGGCATCCGGAGTCTCCGCGTCAATCAATTCTTTCGGATCGATTTTTCGGAGGGTAAAACCGAAGGGTGTGCTGGCCTGCAGCACTTCGCCTGCAGCATCCACCCAGGCCTCACTGGTCATGGCTCCCAACACCGTCTCATAGACCCGCGCCTCCACGGACTCTCCACTGATCTCCAGGGTGTCCATACGGGTACAGGTAATGGTGGCATCAGCAATTTTCATGGCCACGGGGTCGAAGGATTCCACGGTGGTCGACTCCCCCACCTCCAGAATCGGCATCGAATCAGATGGCAGTCCCATTCCACTGCCGAGAACGAGGCGGGTGTCTATGGGCAAATCCAAGGGAACCGCTTCCCCACCTGTATCGAGAAAGCCTTTCAAATGCCCATCGGAAACGGTGCCGCGTAACCCCATGTGGGTATCTGAGGCGTCCATCGAAAAGTCGAATTCTGCCCGCTCCCCGGACTGTGCCGTCCAGGCATCGCCCGATATATCCATTCCGACGACAGTACCGAATAACGCGGTCTCCAGTGAGGCGTCCAGCAACATCCGATAGCCTGGTATACCGTCCCGAAGTGCTTCTTCACTCCGCATCCGCAGGTACCCGACACGGGAATCCCCGTTCAGATATATCCCCATCCACTGGTCACGGGCGACAAAGGCCCCCGCCCCGCCAGAGGCTTCCGGGCTTGCGCTCCCCCCGAATTCCCGCTGAAGGAATAGTCCCATCATAACGAGCCAGAAGCCCGTTATGAGGAGCGCGATTATACGACGTTGCTTCCGCAACACTTCTTGTACTTCTTACCGCTACCGCAGGGGCACTTTTCATTGGGACCCACTTTAGTCTCGGCGCGGATAGGTTTGGGTTTGGCCTTGGAGCGAGCCTTCGTTTTGACCGTAGACTCAGAACCCGTTGCGGGCTCGGCCTCATCGGGCCCAGCCAAATCGAAACGAGTCGTGTCAAAGCTCGCAAAGCTACTGTCGGCCTGTTTATCGGCCGCCACATAGCTATATTGATTCAGCTGAGCGAAGGGGTCCTCCTGCTGGGTCAGGGTTCCGCGTTGAATACTCGCAGCCCGCTTCTTGCGGACGTCCGGGTCGGTCAGGCGGAACAACGTGGTAATTACGCTTTCCTCAATGGACTTCACCATGTTCTGGAACATCTCGAAGCCTTCCTGCTTATACTCAAGCAGGGGATCTTTCTGACCGAAGGCACGCAGCCGAACGGATTCCCGGAGATAGTCCATCTCATACAGGTGGTCGATCCACTTGTCATCTACGGCGCGCAGGAGCGCCATGAGCTCGAGGTCATGCACCCGTTTCCGGGCAATCCCCGCAAAATCAATCGTCGACTCGTCGCCACCGATTTCCTGACGGAAACTCTCACGAATTTCTTCGGCCATGGCATCTTCACGACGCTGATAGTCGGCAAGCACCTGGTCATAGAGTTGGGCCACCAGATCGCCGCCCTCTTCCACCTCAAGGGTTACGGGGAAGTGAAAGAGCACTTCCATGCGTTTTTCCAGGCCTTCGAGATCCCACTCCGCAGCAGGCACCGCCTCCGGCGCGTACTCGTCCACGGTATCGGCGATGGTATTTTCAAACATCTCACGGAGCTGTTCCGTCACATCATTGTCTTCGAGCACGTTGCGGCGCATGGCATAAATATACTTACGCTGCTTGTCCATCACCTGGTCATAGTCGAGCACGTGCTTCCGACTCTCGAAGTGAAACTCTTCGACCTGACGCTGGGAACGTTCAATGGTACGGGTCACCATGCGCTGACTGAGAGGCTCTTCATCCATCTCTTCGCCGCCCATGAAATCAACGAGTTTCTTGACGCGATCGCCGCCAAACAAACGGGCCACATCATCTTCCAGACTGACATAGAAGCGGGTCGTTCCCGGGTCACCCTGGCGACCGCAACGACCCCGAAGCTGGTTGTCGATGCGTCGGGACTCGTGGCGTTCTGTACCGATGATGAACAGGCCGCCATTTTCCCGGATACCTTCCGCGAGCTTGATGTCGGTACCGCGACCGGCCATATTGGTGGCAATCGTGACGGCACCGGCTTTACCCGCGTTAGAGATGATTGCCGCTTCCCGCTCATGGTGCTTGGCGTTCAGGACCTGATAATTTTCGACGCCCTCTTCCTCAAGCATACTGGCAAGCAACTCGGATTTCTCAATCGACACCGTGCCCACGAGGGTCGGGCGATTCTGCTCCTGTACCTTCTTGATATCATTGATGACGTAGCGGAACTTACCCTTCTCGGTAGCGAAAATAAGGTCTGTTTCGTCCACGCGAGCGGCAGGCAGGTTGGTGGGAATCTGGGTCACCTCGAGACCGTACACCTTGTCAAACTCGGCGGCCTCTGTGACCGCCGTACCGGTCATGCCGGCCAGTTTGTCATAGAGACGGAAGTAGTTCTGATAGGTGATGCTCGCCACAGTCTGAGACTCAAAACGAAGCGGTACGCGCTCTTTGGCTTCCAGCGCCTGGTGCAGGCCGTCCGAATAGCGCCGCCCCTCCATGGTGCGCCCCGTGAACTCATCGACGATAAGCACTTCGTTTTCTTTGACCATGTAGTCTTTATCGCGCTTGAAAAAATTGTAGGCTTTAAGCGACTGCTCGATCATATGGGCCCAACCGAGGGTCTCGTCGGTGTAGAGGTCTTCAATGCCCAGCAGGCGCTCCACCACTTCCATCCCCTCATCGGTAAGGATAATGTGGCGCTGCTTCTCATCCATTTCGAAGTGTTCATCCTTGCGGAGTTTCCGCACGGCTTCGTCCACTTTCAGATAGAGGTCGCTGCTCTTCTCCGGACGGCCCGAAATAATCAGGGGTGTACGGGCTTCGTCAATAAGAATGGAATCCACTTCGTCGACGATGGCGAAGTTTAATTCGCGCTGCACCCGGTGATCGGGGTGTTTCGCCATGTTATCGCGCAGATAATCGAAGCCAAACTCGTTGTTCGTACCGTAGGTAATATCAGCGCGATAGCCCACTTTTCGTTCGAGGTGGTCCATGTCCGATTGAATCAGACCGACGGTGAGACCCAGGAATTCATAGATGGGGCGCATCCACTCCGCGTCACGCTGGGCGAGGTAATCGTTCACGGTGACCACGTGGACACCACGACCGGTGAGTGCATTGAGGTAAACAGGAAGAATACCCACGAGGGTTTTACCTTCACCCGTGGTCATTTCCGCGATGTTGCCCCGGTGCAGCGTCGTGCCGCCAATAATCTGCACATCGAAGGGGCGCATGCCCGCGACTCGTTTCGCCGCTTCCCGTGCCACAGCGAAGGCTTCGGGAAGCAAGTCTTCCAGACTGTCCCCGTCGGCAAGGCGCTGCTTGAACAGCCCCGTCTGCTTGCGCAATTCATCGTCCGTCATGCGGGTGACGCGGGCTTCCTCTGCACATACGGCGGCAACCACGGGCAGGAAACGCTTCACTTCACGGTCTTTTTCAGTCCCGAAAAGGGCTGTCAGTACTTTCTGAAACACTACGCTTGGTTCTCCGCCCGTAATGGGCCTTGTTATCTATTCCAACCACACCGGGATGTGGTGTCGGTTTTATGCTATCTGTTACTATCGCATGATACCAAAGGGGGAAGAAGTAATTCTATGAACGCCCGGGCCAGAGGATCGAGAAGTAGTCTATTATGAAGGACTTCCATCAACACACGCGGGGGCTTGTCCCCAATATCCACCACATGACGCCGCCAAATCGAATAACTATTCCGGGGGGCCACTGAATGTTCTTCCCGCTCTATCTCGCCGCATTGGGCATTTCTGCCGGTATTATTGGTGTTTTCGGCCGACGTCTGCTGGTGCTGGCCGGTTATGTGCCCGACTTCGATGCCGGCCTTTCAGCGACCCTCATGATCGCCTGTGGCTATCTTCTGGTGCAAATCGCCTATGGTGCCCTGATCCAGCTCATTAAGCCCCACAAGGGCACGGGGCCCCATATCACCGAGATTCTTTCTCTCTTGTCGGCCATCGTCCTGATTCCCTACCTCCTGAATGTCGTCATTCCCTGGCCCCACCCAAAGCTGGCGGAGATGGAACCCCTCATTTTTCTGGCTGTTTTTGGGGGACTACACGGATTTTTCAAACTGGCAACCCTCTTTGCGGCCACCCAGGCGCCACCCGCAACCCAGGTTCGCGTCGTACCCTACATCATCGTGGGCGCCCTCGCCTTGTTCGGCGTGCAACACGGTTTTCAGACCTGGTATACCTCCCTTACCGGCGTTCGCAGCGCGGCACTGCGCCCCCAGGAACCCAAGCGAGTCGGAGATACCTACGCCTGGGGCCGCGCCCTGACGGAAGGGCTCCAATACACCCTGGACGCGCGCCGTGCCGAGGGCGAGCACTTGACCCTGCGCTGGGCCAACCCCGATGAAGAAGGGCAATCCGTGGAAACCATCCACGTGACGGGAACGTTCCTGGACGAGGCCGGCGAGACCTTGCCGGGTGTCTGGAAGAATGAGGTAACACTACAGACCCACAACTGGACCACCCAACGTATCCCCGAGGACGCCATCCCCACGGGCGCAGCGCAGGTCGCCCTTTCCTGGAGTCTGGAAGATGAATCGGAATGGGTGCGCCAAACGGGACTACGCCCGACCCATTCTTCGGGAACGACGCTCCTGCTCTCGGGACCCTATGTGCACAGCGCCCCTGAGGCCTTCGAGCGGCCGAACCTTGTGATTGTCCTGGTGGAAGGGCTCGGGGCAGACCACATGGAGCTGTTTGGTTACAGCCGCCAGACCAGCCCCGGTCTCACCGCCCTGGCAAAACGCAGTTCCGTCTGGGAAAACACCTTTACGGCTTGCCCGGATGCCTTCAGCACAGCCGTCACCCTCATGACCGGGGTATCGCCCCTGGTGCACGGTGTGACAGACACGCAGCGCCCGGCAATTCCCGAAAACCTGGCGACCCTGCCTGAGCGCATGCGGGAAGCGGGCTACGTCACCGTCGCGTTCACTGAAGGGGAAGGAAGCGATGGCGAAGACCTCGTTTTTGGCAGTGGATTTGAGCGGGGTTTCGAACTCTTTAATCCCGCCTATCCCGAAACGGCCCGTAGCACGGCCGATGATGGCCCCGCGCCACTTGTCCCCCAAGGTTCCCGCGTAACCCTTCAACGGGCTGCGGACTGGATAGCCAGACACCGGGAAGAAGAGCGCTACCTGGTTTTCATTCGCCTCCGGGAACTCAGCAAACCCTTTGAACTGAAACGCTACGGGCCCGGCTTCATCAAGCCCTGGGAAAACGTCCCTCAGCCCATTGATGTCTATGACACGGCTGTCGTGGATGTGGATAAGCAACTGGGGCTCTTCACCGAGCGACTTCGTCAGATGGGCAGCTTCGAAGATACCTGCCTGGTCTTCACGTCCCCTTACGGGCTGGATTTCTCCGAGCCCGACCGGGGAGTATGGCGACGGGGCGGCCCGGGAGTTCCCCGTTTGACCGAAGAGAGCATTCGCGTCCCCCTTATCATGTCACTCCCGGAAGGCATCGGCCGCACGCGACGCCCCCTCGTTTCCCTAAACGCCGTGGGTCGGACCCTCGGTGATTTCGCGGGGGTGAGCCTCTCCCATAGCGCCGATGTCCGCAGTCTGCTGGATTACACGGCAGGCGAGGAACCGGTCACAATTATGGGCGATCCCTTGGCGATGTCCCTTCGCACGGAAGAGTGGCGCTACAACTGGCAGTCGGGCCTTCGCGCCAGCGACTTCTCCGATACGGGGTCCGCTACCACCTTGGGGCTCTACAATATCGCCGACTATCACGAGACGTTTCAGAATAAGAACTACACTTCCCGTGAGCCCGGCGTGGCCACCCGGTACCGCGAGCAACTTGCCACCTATGTACACGGATTCGCCGAAGCCGCAACCGTAAGCTCTTCATCACCCTGAATCTACCTCCACGTAACAAGGACGCCCTAACGTGACGATTTTTCGCCTCCATTCATTTGCCCCAATGCACGTTGCCCTCTGTCTGATGGGGCTGTTTTTTGCCCTTCCTCACCTCACTGCAACCGCCGCTCCCTGCACCTTCGTGCAAGTGTGCGACACCCAATTGGGGATGGGGGGCTATGATGAGGACAAGGCCCGATTCCGCGCGGCGGTCAAGGCCATCAACGCGATGGATGTAAACTGGGTCGTCATTTGCGGCGATCTGGTGGACAATGGGGGCGACGAAAAAGCGATTGCCGACTTCCGGGAAATCGTGGAGACTTTCACGGTGCCTTGCTACCTGGCCCCCGGAAACCACGACGTAGGCGGTGTACCCACGGAGGCCACGCTGGCCCGCTATCGTAAGGCCCACGGCCCGGACTACTTCGCGGTGGAAAACTCCGGATTCAAGATCATGATTTTGAATACCCAGTTCTGGAAGGGCCCCATGGCCGGTGAAACGGAGAAGCATGACGCCTGGTATCTGGAAGAGTTGGCCAAAGCGAAAGAGACTGAAACGCCGGTCTTGCTTGTGAGTCACTATCCCCCATTTCTAAAAACCGCAGACGAGGAAGAAATTTATTACAATCTTCCCCTCGAAGCAAGGGCACGGGTTCTAAGCGCGGCCAAAGAGAATGGCGTCCGCGCCTGGCTCGCCGGCCATGCCCACAAGAATGTACTGACGGAGTACGAGGGTATCCCGATTGTAGTTTCAGCCACTACCAGTCGGAACTTTGATGGGGCACCCTATGGCTTCCGCGTGTGGTCCGTCGATGAACAGGGCGCATTGAGTCACACCTATAAGGCCTTAGAACTCCCCGAGGAATTGCAGAAGCCCAAAAAGAAATAAGTCGCGACTACCCGGCACGTATTCAGGAAGGATGGCACCATGGGTCTCTTAACGTTCGGCATGCTTATGGCAGCAGGGCTGCTGACCACGCCGGGGGCCGTTCAGTATATAGACCTGCAAGACGGATGGACCGTGGAAAATACAGGGGCCTGGCAGAGCCGGGTAGATCATCGCAACCTTCTCGCCATGCACCACCCCTGGACGCCCAGTGAAGCCAATCGATTCTCGATGGCCCAGAAGACAGTCGTCGTTCCCACCGATTGGGGAAACACGGTAACCCTTCATTTTTACAGCAGCGACGACTACCACGGTGTCCCGGTAAAGGACACACCGGGTACGGGCTTCGTGGGGCACCGCCGGAAACAAATCCTGGTCAACAGCAATCCGATCTGGACCCACGATGTGGCGGATGCGGTTGTGCCGGGCGTGTCCTCCACCTATCAGGTAACGATCCAAGTTCCGGAAAGTGATCGTTCCCTGCGCATCGCCTTGCTGGCCTATGACGCCGTGGCCTCAAGCACGGTGTTGAAGGAAGATTTCTATACCCCCCGCAAACCCGGCATGGGTCGGGAAGATGACCCCGAGGCCAATCGCTTTCGGACCACCATCTACTGGGGCGATCTAACCCTGGTTTCCGGCAATTCCGCGACAGGCTCCCCACCGAGACCCTCGGAACGACTCGTCTTGAAGCGTCACAACCGCTATTGGCCACCTGCCCCGCCCGAATCAAACGTGTGGACTAAGGAAAAGACGAAGTTCACCCTGTCCGCTCCCGGCGGTCTCCCCAAGGCGGGCTTCCCACTCGAAATGGGTATTCCCTTGCCGCTCGGTGCGGCGGATTCGCCGGAGTCCCTTCGCTTTACACGAGGCGACGGGCAACGCATTTATACGCAGAAGCAGGTCACTGACAATTGGCCCGACGGCTCTCTTCGATGGCTATTGGCCCAGATGCCTGTAAAGCCGTCTACCGGGGATATCGCGCTGGCTTTTACGAAGGATGGGGCGTCCCCCGCAGGCTCCGTTAAGGTCGTTGAGCGCGACGCCGGGTTGAAAGTTTCCAGCGGAGCAGTATCGTTGGAGCAGGGTGGCGTCGATCCGATTGACACCCTATCCTACCGTGGGAAGGTGGCCTTCACCGGCCTGCAACTCGCGCTGGAAGTGGCCGGAAAGGTTATCCCCGGCACCAATGACAACGGCCAGGTTGTAGAAGAGGGCCCCTTTCACACCCGGCTGGTTATGGAAGGGCGCTTTGAAGGACTGGATACCGCTTACGGCACCTACGCCCTTTATTGCTCGGTCTACCACGATCTACCCTATGTGAAATTCTGGTTTCGCTATTTCAACGACACCCCATCCCCCCAATCACTCTCTCAGCTGAACTTCACACTGGCACTCCCCGCTCCCCTGGACACCCTCACGCTCCCCCACGGCACGGTGGATGCTCCCTTGGAGATGGACTTGCAGCAGCCCGACGTATATCGGGCCAATGGAGCTTCCCATGTATTAAGCAAGCCGTTTTTTCTACAGTGGTCCCAAGGGGCCCTGGTGGTCAAAGATTTCGCCCAACTCCACCCGAAAGGTCTCCAGGTGGACGCGGAACGGCTAACCCTTTCGCTGGTGGCCGGAGGCCCGTCGCCCGTGACCTTCGCGCCGGGCGAAGCCAAGAGCCATGAAATCTGGCTGGCACTGGGCCCCACCGATGGGGCACAACTCGCCGCCACCGTGGCGCGACCACCCTTATTGATAAATGCCAACTATTTCAATCGTACCGGAGTTTTCGGACCGGCTGCCCCCGTGGGCGCAGACAATCCGTGGGTCACCTTCGCCCAAAATACGTATGGAGAAAAGTCGCTCTCGGAGATCGGGATGCACACGGGTCTGCGTCACTACCCCGATGAGCCCTATCTCGGACGTAGCGGTGCCTGGTCCAACAACTACAATGGGCGACTGAGCAGTCTTTGGAGTACGTGGCTCGCTACGGGAGACCGTGCCTGGTTTGACCGCGCGGCAGCCTTCTCCAGCCACCTCATGGATGTGGCAATTGTCCATTCGGAGGTCCCCGGACAGGACTGGCTGGGTGCGCTCCATGGCCCTGGCGCCAATCACGTGGCGGGCCCTTGGAATCCCCTTTTACGCGGCGAGGGCTTCGCCCACTTTGCCCGATGGACGGGCAACCCGGAAGCCGAATCGGCCTTCCTGGGAATTGCGGACTTCTGTGTACGGACCCATGCCGGACGCCGCGGTCCCAACGTGCGCCATTGGGCAGGCCCTTTTTCGAGTATCGTCGCGGCCTACCGGGATACGGGTGAAATCGGCCTGCTGGAAGCGGGTACGGAGCGGCTGACGGGGATGCTTCGACAGGTGGACCGCCGACGGGGCACGTGGATCGACTGGCACGGGGACAGCACCTACCCCGGAAATATTCCGTGGATGACCGCCCAATTGGCCCAGCCACTCTATACGTGGTACCACGAAACCGGCGATGTGGAAGCCGCCCAACTCCTCGTGGGATTGGCGGAATCCCTCATCTGTGAGAATACGCCGTGGGATGGGCCAGGTCGCATGGATACCTACTCCCCCGCGCCGTGGTTTCCCAAAACGACCGCTTATGACCCCTTTATCATCCCCCTGATTGGCGCCGCCTACGAACTGACGGAAGACCCCTTCTTCAAAGAAGCGGCGTTAGCCCAGTGGAAGCGTTGGCGGGATCAGCCCGAGTTTCAATCGGCATTCAACCTGTCGTGGCACTTGCCCTGGCTCAATGCCGTGCTGGCAGAATGGGATGCGGAGGCTTCCGAGCCCTAATCGCTCTCTGGGGCGCGTTGACTCCATAGACCCGGCAGGGCGGCGCTCGCAAGCAATACCCCGATGAGTATCCAGCCGAGGTTACCTGTCCATGGCGGTGTCTGCTGTTGGAAGAGATGCTCCCAGATACCGCAGGCCTGACCTGCGATGCCGCCCAACGCGAGGGCACACAGGCCCAGGTGCTCCGTGCGGTGCTTTATCGTGCCCAGCACCAGACTCAAGACCATGCACAGGACAATGGCCCGCAACTGGGTCTCCCATAAGCCGCTGTAGTCCCCAAGTTCCCGGTGCCAGCTATAGAGGAGGGGAAAAAACCACAGCCCCCAGCACAGACCGACAAGGAGATGGGCAGGCAGGGCCCCCAGGGGCATGAGCCGAGGCAGCAAATAGCCGCGCCAACCGAACTCTGAGCCCAGGGCAATTAAGGCGAAGAGCGTTGCGCCAAGCCCGATGCTCACCAATGGATAGGTTACGAAGATAATCCCCGGTGCCAGTGCGCGCACGTTGGGCGCCAGGGGCTCGGTGGAAACGGCCTCCACCTCATTCAGCAGGCCCGCCAGGTTCCATTGGGGATAGGTCAGACCGAGCAGGGTCGCCACGGTATAACTGAGTGCAAAAACGGCCAGGGGCATGAGCAGCACCCGAAGGGCAGCCACTCTTGAGACTGGCCAGAGTTTCGCCGGCGGTGATGTCTCGGCGGACGGCACCATGAAACCAGCCGCGAGGGCGGCCAGCGCGGGAATACCCATGAGCAACACTTGCGCCAGGTATTGAAAGGCGTTGGGCGACTGAAAGGCCAATGCGCCCTCGGCCAGCAGAACAAAAGTCAGCACGAATATGAGTAGAAAACTCAGGCCCAGATAGAGGGCAATACCTTTGAAATCCATCAAGAACGGTTCACTTCCCATTAATTTCTGGCCCGCGGTGGCGGTGGTGCGACGGCTCCCGCTGCCGTTCCCTCTTCCACATCCACGGATGCGGCACCGGTAACCCGTTGATACGCCACCAGGCCGTTGGCCGCGAGTTTCATGACAACGGGAAAGGCGGCATCGGGGTCACTCAGTGAAAATACGATATTCTGACTCTTGAAGGGCGCCACGGAAACGGTCGCGCGGCGGGGCGCCACGGTAAATTCGGGAAAATTCCGCCCTTCGCCCCAGTGCTCAGGCGATGCGATGGCATCCAGATAACCCTTGGCGTAAACACTGCTGTTGTTGCGGATAGAGACCCGAATCTGGGCGCCATTGCGGCTCGTTTCCATCACATAGGGTGCTTCATTGGTCATGAGTACATCGCGGTAGGTCTGCCGCTCAAAGACCGTTTCGGCGACGACCGCCATCTCGTCTTCCATATCGGGAGAGCGTGCCAGTTGAATCGTCTCCACCTGTTGCTCGCCCGCCCCAAGGCTATAGTAGACGCTCTGGGGTCCGAATGTCAGGCCCGAGGTGGCCTCGAGATTGACCGTTCCCTGCACCGTGCGGTCGGTGGTGTGGTTACTCACGACCACTTCGATGGCGGGGGTATCGCCGGTCAAGGAGCCCCGCAGCAGGAGGCCAATTGGCATTTTCCGGACCGGTGCCGCACCCCGCCGCTCGTCCCAGTAACGGGTTTCCAGCACGCCGTGGGGCTCGGCCTCCCGACCAAGGCGGGCAAGTCCGTCGAGGGGTTTGGTCACGTTGGGTAAAAACCACAGAGGCAATACCTGAAAGCCGTTCGCCTCCAGCGAGACACCGCCACCGGCGACCGACCAGGGCGTCTGAGGCCGCTCCAATACATCGGTGCCCTGGGCTTCCAACATGCCGGTACTGCTTTGCAGGGTACCCGACCAGCGCGCACCCGTCGGCTCCCATGCGAGGAGGGTATACCCATCGCGGGGATGAAAGGCGGTACGGGTATTGGTGGTCGTGGGGAATCCGGCCGGCTTCAACCCGCCCACCCGCACTCCTGGTGGGCTCACCTCGAGGAAGGCCTGCGTGGCGGGCAGCTCCCCCGGATGCATCTCGGTCCGCGCCACCACGGGCTTCACGGTGAATCGGGCGGCCATCTCGGGCACCCGGGCGGACCGCCAATCGCCCTGGAAGGGAAAAATTCCATAACGAAAGCGCGTCACGTCGAGCAATTCGGCCCCATCGCCCCCCTTTCGTTCCAGGGGGGTGCGATGCTGCAACCCCAGCAAGAGCCGTCCATCTTTCTGTTGGGACACGGAAAGGGTGCCGGGAAAGAGCAGGGCATTTCCACGGGCGGGTTCCTGCTGAATGCGCGCAGGCACGTAGGCCGAGGGAGGCAGCAGGTAACGCTGCCCCGTGCGCACAGCGCGGGTGAGTTGGTCGGCAAGATCGGCGCTCTGGGCAGGGGTAAGGCCACCGAGCAACAGGGTCGGCACCGGAGCCACCCCGTCGGGCACCTGCACATCATGAAGGAGAAGGCGCGCACCGCTGGGAATCCGGTCTACATAGTCCTGTAAGGTCCCTTCGGGAACCTGAGCGAGCAACGGCCCACAAAATCGATTTTGATCCGGCGTGCCCAAGACGACCCGCATGCGATAACCGGCACGAAGGTAGTCGTTGCTATCCTGCTCGGTCGTGCTGTCGGTCCACAGAAAATCAGGCTTCTCCGGGGCGTCGGATTGGAGGATGCTGGGAATACCGCGGGAAATAAGGGCCTGCTGCAACTCACGGGCGGGCCGTTCGAGTTGCTCGTGACCATAGACGATGATCGTGGGCTCCCAGGGCACAACGCCCCCCGATCCCACCTGTATGGCGTCATTGGCACTCAGGGCTACCCACTCATTAGCGGGATAGGGCACCGTGCCCCCCACGTTTTCGCCGCCCCGGGTGCGCAACACAAAGTCGTCCTGTCCCCGAGCCCCCACCACGGTACCGAAACGCTCGCCCACAAGGAAGCTGGCACCGTCGGGCCGAAATGCAAAGGAAGCCGCGGCCGCTTTTCCAGAAAGGTTTACGCCATCCAACGTGGTCTCACACTCGACCCACGGAATGCCCGCATAGAGCGAGTAGTCTTGCGTCAGCGTGCCGCCGCCCAGCGGTGTCTCCACGCGAATGCGCTGGCGGAAGGCGGTAACTTCGGCCTTAATAGAAGAAGGGGCGGGACCTCGACTACTGGGAGGGCCCGTCCAGAGTTCCTGGGCACCGCGATTCTCACTTTCACGCTCCGTAAGCAACACGATCTCATTGAGCGGTCCGGCCGCAATCTCATCGCCCGAAACCTTATCCAGCAGCGAACGTATCGCACCCGTCGCCGGGTCCACAAACAGCGCCAGGTGTTCGTTTTCGATTTGCATGTCTTCCGTGACTAATGCGCGGGATGCCCGCTCGGCGGCCTGCACAAAATAGGTGGCGTAGCCGTAAGGCGGCAAGTCTTCCGCCAGGAAGTCGAGACGCTGTTCCCCCTGATAGGCCTCGGCGACATGGGCGACCGGACTCCCCGCCTCGTTTACGAGATTGAGTCCGGCATTGGGCGCTACGGGCAGCTGCACCGACACAGGAACGGTGCCACGACTACCTGTTGGATTAACGACTACGAGGGCATCAAAAAGTCCCTGGTTGAGGGGGACCGTGCCCGCCGTGTCCACCAGCCCCGCCAGATACTCACTGCTGCGCCGGAGACTGTCATCGGTCCATTCGGCCACTTCGCGGTAGGCTGCAAGGGCATCGAGGACATGCTCTTCGTCTGCTGGCACACCCAATGTTTCGGGGGTGCTGTAGTAAAGCAACTGACGCCACGCGAACTCCATGGCGCTGTGGGGATAAACGGCCCCCTGCAAACTGGCGAGCGTGGCCAGGCTTTCCGCGTCTTCCAACTGGCGGGCCAGCTCGGTGTGGACCCGTTGAAGCGCGGGCTGACTGAGCAGGGCACCCGGCTGTCCGAGGTTCAGGTTGACCGCCAACGCAGGAATCGCAGCCTTCACCTGATCGCTCGCCGCACCTACTTCTTCAAAAAAGGCCGCTGCACCGCCATCGTCCAGACGGATGCGGGGAAAGGCCCGGGCCAGTGAATCGACATTGCCCCGGTAAAAAGGCTCGGGCGGCGCCACCACGTTTTCGACAACCAGCACATCGGTGGGCAGGGACATGTCGGCCAATTCCCGACGCTGAAGGGCAACCGCTTCCCGCAAGTCATCCAGGGTAGCGGGACCGACCGACTGCTGTTTTCGGCGCAAGTAGCGGGTATTTCCGGTGAGATCGTAGAGCCGGTTCATGGGGGCTATCCCCGGTGCCGTCAGATCGGTGACGATACCTTCCATAGGCGTCATCCGCAGGAGCTGGGGAGTCTGGAGGGCAATGCCGGGCCGTTCCCAGGCCAGATAGTGGGGTGTGGTGCTATTGAGTTGGCTGCCCGCCATATGGAGACCCAACTGGAGATTCCGCCACAGGGCGGTCCCGCCCACGATGCGCTCATCGATAGGGGCATAGTTTCCCTGGACGGTGACGGCCCCCCGTTGGGCGGCATTTTCCAGGCTATCGCGCAAAGCCGGCATCGCCACGTACGGCTTGTACCAGGACCGGGCGTAGCCCAGGTCAAAGCCGTAACCCAGGGCCTGTTGGGAAAAAAGCAGCTGGCGCTTTACGCTGTCCAGATAGACTTCGTCGGTAGGCGGCATTTCGTCGATGGCGCTGGTATGGCCTGTAATCAGCCGAACGATTCCATCGCCTCCTCCCCCCGCGGTAACGGGCACCTGGGCAGTAAACTGTGAGGTGTCATCCCCACTCGCCAGGCGCACCGAGACGTCGATGGTGCTCCCCGCCGTGGCCGCGCCAATCGGGAGCGCGATGGGCACCTGGCGGGTCTCGCCGCCATCCAGGGCCTGGATTTCGACCAAATCAGGGAGGGGCATTCCGGGAACCGTCACAATGGCTTCCACGGGTTCGGAGATATCCTCCAGCGGATTGTGGATAGTCAGCAAGACATCTTGCTTCAGGTCACCGGCAAAGCCCGAGACGGTGCCCGCGTTTTCCAGTTTCGGCACATAGAGCAATCGTCTCCCGATAGGCCGCGCATGGTGGAGCGCCACGGACAAAGCAAAGCCACTGGTCTTACGCAGTCGGGGCCGATTGGCCATGGCACCCGCCGTCAACTGGGGCGTGCTGAGCCCCCGCGCCTGGGCCATGGCATTGTAATCCGCCCCGGGCACCTCGAAAACCACCAAGTTGTTTCCAGCGCGCAGGCCGATAGCGAGATAGTCTTTCCCCACAGCCTCCAGCGGGCCGGGCTCGTATTCTGCCACGGGAAATCCGTTTGCCCAGGCGCGCACTCCCAAGGGAGATTCAATGTCGAGCAGTATCTGGGTGAGTATGGGCGAGTCGACATAAAAGGCGGCATAGGCCACGCCGGAAACATCGTCGGGAAAGAAGGGGGCCAGGTCCAGCTCAGGCCCCGTCGTACCGGCCTCTTGCCAGAGGGCATCTTCCCCGCCCTCCCGGGGAATCCGCATGAGGTGGCGGGGACGAAGGCGGGCAATCGGGATATTGGTCGCCATAAAGTCCGTGTCGCTCAGGGCCGGGGCATCATCCCGAATCGCTGCCAGTACGCCACCCGGCACATCGGGTTCGAAAGGTCCACACACAAGCCAGTGGGCGATATATCCCCGCTCCAGAATAGGTGCGAGGCCCTCGTACTGCTCCTGCGCCGACCCCGTATGAGCACTGAGGAGCGTTAGGAGCAACACCACGTGGGATGCTATGCGAAAGGGACCTTTCACGTCAGCGGGACTCCGTGGCTTCGGCAGCGCCATCGTTCTGAGCGACATGCGCAGTCTCCGCCGGGTAGTAATCGCGCAGGGCGTTTACCGGGCTGTAGGCACGGTTCGCCTGAAACTGGAGTACAAACAGAATAAGGCACAAGATGGTGGTGATGGCCACGGTGGGCCTCCCCCACGCTTCAAAACGCATGAGCCACGCACTCAGGGCGGCCAGGGCCACGCCACACATCGCCAGGGGAAAGAAAAGCTGTCCCGCGTTCTCCAGGGTCACATAGTTAATCGGAAGGGCACCGGGGTACACTCGGAAGAACAACACGGCCAACACGGCGAAACGGAAGGGAGCCGATTTCACCTTAAACAGTGCCCAACCCAGCACAAGCATCACCCCAATACCCCATGCCCACCCCTGCCAGGCGTGGGCTTCAGCGTGGGCCACCGTTTCGGGCAACAGTCCAATGGGATAAAACACGAGCAAGAGGGGTCCCACGATGGAATCAAGCGTGGGCATCTGGGCGTAGAGAATATCAAGATGGAACCAGTTCGCCACCATGGTCACCCCGAGGAATGGTAGCAGGCGGAGCCAATTGCGTTCCTCACTATCGCCGACAAAGAACTCCATCAGAATCAAGACGCCCAACAGGGCCGCATTCACGGCGAAAATACCGTTTGCGACGGCGAAGCACAACAGCGCGATGGCATAGGGCGCCACGCCCCCCTCTTGACGTAATCGCGTGTACGCCAGCAGGGTGGCCAACGCCATGAAGGCAGCCATACCGTAGTAAATGCCCGTGGCGCTGAACAGCACCTCCGTCTTAACGGGATGGGCCATGAGGAAGGTGCCCGCCAACGAGCCCAACCAGGCCGGTCCGCCCACCAGCCGCCGGGTGAGCAAGAACACCAGCGCCATGCAACCAAAGAGAATGGGTAAGGCCAACACGGCCACCTCGACAATTGGACTACGTGCAAATCCGTCGAACCACATGGAAAGCCATGGCCACACGGCCGGATAGTCAAAATCCCGAGTGGTCATGCCCCCATTGGGCAGCACAATAAGACTCGAGCCGTAGACCAGGATTAGATAGAAGGTCATGGTGACGAAAAAGAATCCGGCACCGGGCTTCTTGCGGGCTTGTTGGCTGTCGTGTGTATCATCCATGATGGGGCCAAGTATAGCCCTTTTAAGGGGATTAACTACAACCAATGCGCGCAACTCGCCCTGAAAATCCTCCCCGACAAACGAAGGAGAACACGGCCATGGCAGAAAGCAAAGAATCCTGTGCGGCCCATGGAGCGCGGTGTGTCTGCACCTGTTGATTCCAGGGAGACCGGTCGCATGGACACGGGGCATGACGCGCTGGAATCTTGGAAGAAAACGCACGAACCGGAGTACCGGGTCGCGCGGCACAGCCGGAGAATCTACATGAGTCGTTGGGGAGAGAGGGGTTGCGGCCTCTCCGAAACAAAGCCCCCTCATCGGGCACATGACCAATGAGGGGGCGCGATTGCTATAGGGGCTGGTATTAACGCTGGGGGCGCCGTCCGAACGCAACCAGGGTCAACAGCGTAAGACTGAAGAGGAAGAACTCTTCTACTTTGTCGGCCAGGGTCTGTGCAACGCCCTGTTTCGAGGGCGCGCAACCCGGCGTCGTTACTTCGACGCGGGCCTCAAGCTCTGCCTCCGACAGAAAGCCATCGCTGTTGGTGTCCAGCGCATCAAACTGGGTGGTTGTCACCGCAGACAAGGACGCCATGGCCTCTGCCAATGACAGCTGCCCATCATTATCCACGTCCGCAACAGCGAACAGGTTCAAGAGCGCCTCGGCGGCGGCATCCAGCGTCACTTCACCTTCACCTTCACCTTCACCTTCACCTTCACCTTCACCTTCACCTTCGCC
>JAUIMA010000342.1 GCA_030432675.1 Candidatus Hydrogenedentota bacterium
CGTGGGGCGCGGCAGTCCCTGGGTTCGCGGGGTTGGCCGACCGCTTTCATCTCAAACGACGGGACAGCCACTGCCATCTGTGTTTGCGGGGGTGGTTGGCATTGTTGTGGTGGCTATCTGGTTGGCTTGGTTACCTGGCGACGTGAGGCGCGGCAGTCCCTGGGTTTCTCTGAATACACAATCAAAACGGGCACGAAGACGGTGGGGTCTTCGTGCCCGGAAGGGGTGGGGGTCTGTCCTACACGGTGATCAGTTTCATCTTGTCGTAGCTGTCGTCCAACACCTTCGTTGGGTCAGCCCGTAGCCAGTCGTCGAGAAGGGTCGTGTAGATACGGCGGAAGTCGGTGCTGTATTTGAGGTCGCCCCGGTCGAGGTCGTCAAGGCGGGGGGTGGTGCCGTGTACGCCGCCCTGCACCGCATTCCCCAGAAGGAACATGGGGGCTGCCGTACCGTGGTCCGTTCCGCCACTGCCGTTTTCATTGACGCGCCGTCCGAATTCCGAAAAGACCATGGTGGTCACCCGGTCGGCCGTGCCATCTTTTTCGAGCTGCTTCTGAAACTTCGCCAGGGCACCGGCCACACCGCCGAGGAGTTGCTCGTGCTTTCCGGCCTGCCCGGCGTGCGTGTCGAAGCCACTCGTGGAGACGTAGTAGATGCGCGTGGCCAGTCCCCCGCGGATGAGGCCCGCCACCGTGTCGAGCTGGTTAATTCGTGCGCCTCTGCCCCCCCGTTGCGGCATGGCAATCTTGCCCTTGTCGGCGGCCATGCGTACTTCGCTGGAGCTTTCAATGGCCGCCGTGGTGGTGTGGCGGAGGAAGTCGAGGGTGCTGTTCTTGGGGGCCTTCCCGCCGTTGATGGCTTCAAAGGCACTTTCCGAGTCGTTACCCGAACCGGGGTTCCAGCCGAAGCGGGCAGGATTGTCCGTGGCGATGCCGTAGCCCAGCGAGCTGCCGAAGGCCTGGGGACGTTCGGCGTCGAGGGCGAGGCCGACCTGGGGTTGGGCGGTGCCGCTGCAGTTGTTATCAAAGTAACGGCCGATCCATCCGTCGCCGAGGTATTCATCGGAGTCACTCGCCGTGTGCCAGATTTCCATGGAGCGAAAGTGGGAGCGGTCAGGATTGGGATAGCCCACGCCCTGGATGACGGCCAGGTTGCCCTGATCGTAATAGGGCATGAGGGCCTTCATGGCATCGTTCATGCCGAGTTGGTCGTTGAGCTTCAAGAGACGATTTTGCTTGAGGCCAATCTTGGGCCGGGCGTTGTAGTAGAGGTCGTCTTCGAAGGGCGTGATGGTGTTGAGGCCATCATTGCCGCCGCCGAGCTGCACCACGACCAGCACGCGGTCATCGTTGAAGCCCTGGATAACCTGCGCGGGGTCGGCATAGGCGTCGGTCAGAAATTTGGGGGCCAGACCGAGGCCGGAGAAGACGGCCATATGTTGCATGAAACTACGACGTGACAGTGACATGAAAAAGCTCCTTGATTGCGCGGGGCGCTATGGGTTCGGCATACGCCGTGTGGCATTCCAAATGGGTTAGCAGAGTTGGTATTCCGCCATGCTGGTGAGCAGGTGCAGCAACTGCTGCTGCCGGGCCGTGTTGAGGTCCTTGGGCGTTAGCGGCGTGTTGGCATCTGTCGTGCCCAGGGCGGTCAGCAGGGTTTTCTTCTGATCCTCGGCGATGGGTACGTCCAACAGGGTCTGGGCGGTCATGGTAACGCACTCGCCCGCCGTCGCGAAGTTCAGGGTGGCAAAGACCCCTTCCAGCGGATTGTGTTCCGGAGGGGCTTCCACGCCGAGTTCCTTCAGCAGGGCCCGCTTTTGTGCGGGGTTGCCGTTGCGGAAGATTTTCATCTTCGCCTGGCGCTCTTCCTTGCTGAGCGTTTTCATTTTGGCGCGCACCTGGTCCCGCACGGCCGTGTCGGGTCGCGCTGCCGGTTTCGCGGCCATTTTCTGGTCGGCCATCATGGTGTCGCCCTGGCCCGCCATCATCATGGCGTCTCCCCCACCGACCATCATCTGGTTGTGGCCCCGCTGAGAGGCCTGTACCAGTTGGGTGGGCAGATTATAGCGGAGCAGCAGGGTGTTGGCGTTGATCCACGCCTGGTTGCCATCCCAGCCCTTGACGTTGGGCGGGTGCAGAATGTTTTGTCCCAGCGAGGCCGTGGCCTGGGCCAGGTTATTGGGGGGCACGGTATCGAGGTGGAGGTCATGGGTCAACTTGACGACCAATTGGGTTGGGCTCTTGATTTGGGTGGCCCGTACGCTGTCGTCGTAAAAGGCTTCCGAGAGAAAGAGTTGCCGCAAGACGGGTTTCAGCTCAAAGTTGCGGTCGCGGAAGGTCTGCGCCAGGCCGGCCACCGCCTCAGGATTCACCGCTTCCGAGGCGAAGAAACGCCAGAGCTTGGTGCAGATGAAGGTGCTCAGGGCGGGCTGCTCAAAAAGCACGTCGATGGCTTCCCAGCCGTCGAAGGTGCCCGTCTTTCCAAGAAACGTTTTCTCGCCGGTGTCATGGTTGGCCAGGTTAAAGTGAAATTCCCGTCCATCCGTGCTCCACCCGGTGAAGGCCCGGGCCAGTTGCTTGATGTCGTCTTCGGTATATTGTCCCTGCCCCAGCGTAAAGAGTTCCATCAACTCCCGCGCCCAGTTTTCATTGGGTTTCTTCTTCGTGCTGCGGTCATTGTCCAGGTAGCGGAGCATGGCCCGTGATTGACCCACTTCGGTCACGAGGGACTTAAAATTGCCCGTACCGCCCGTGCGAAAAACTTCGTTCAGCTCGAAATTGTGTTCGGAAGACTTGACCTTCTGGGCCGACGTGGCGAAATGACCGTGCCAGAAAAGGACCATTTTTTCTTCCAGCGGGCGGGGCGTGGTACGCATGCGTTGGAGCCACCAGCCGCGCAAGGCCTGGACGGCCTGCCGCTCTTCGCGCTGCCACTTTTGATTGAGTTCCCGCCGTTCTTCTTCGTTAAGCCCCTTGCGCTGTTGGTTGCGCTCTTTGTAGGTAAGGGCTGTAACGAGGAAATCGGGCTCGGGAAAAGGGAAGGGAACCGTCTCATAATGGACCATGTAGTCTACGGCGGCCTCGGGGCTCATACCTGCCAGCTGTTGGGCGAGCTCGTGGGGCACACCGAATCCGGCACGGTTCAGCAAGTGCCGCGCGGCTGAAAGATTCCACAAATTGGGGTCAATAGGCTTCAGGGATCCCATCCTGCACTCCTTTGGTTAGCGCCACGTCTCCGTGGGGTCAAGGACTTAATGACCAGTCTAACACGAGATTGGGCGCAGGGTTCCCGGGAGGTGGGGTTTGAAGTTTGAAGGGTGAAGTTTGAAGTTTGAAGGGTGAAGGGTGAAGGGTGAAGGGTGAAGGGTGAAGGGTGAAGGGTGGAGGGTGGAGGGTGGAGGGTGGAGGGTGGAGGGTGGAGGGTGGAGGGGGGAGGGGGCTATGGACCCGCGAAGGTGGCAACCCCTATTCCGCTCCAGGAGGGGCGGCCACCGTTTCACTAGCGGACGATATTGATCAGGGTGTCCAGCATGCGGTCCGTGACGGTGATAATCCGTGCGGAGGCGTCGAAGGCCTTCTGGATTTGGATCAAGCTGGTCACTTCTTCGTCGAGATTCACGCCGGATATTTCCTGACGACGCAATTCTAAATCCTGTACGACCGCCAACTGCACGTCACGTTGATCCAGATTGGCACCGGCATTGGTGCCCAGCCGCACCACGGTAGACTCAAAGTAGTCATTAATCGTTTCCGTGTTGTTGGAAAGGACCGGGCGATTTCTCAGGGCGGCCAGCTCGAGGGCCAGGGTGTTATCGCCGGTTTCCAGCACGTTCAGGCTGGAGCCCGAGCTGAGAAGGGCCGCATTGTCCAGCAGGTGACCGCTTACACGAATGTCCCGCGCGTTGGTGCCGGTAAAGAGGCCGTTCAGTCCCAGGGCGGGCAAGGCACCCGCCGTGTCGTTGGTGAAGGTGAAGCTGTTCCCCGCGTTGGGCGTAATAGTAAGAATGCCATCCGTCACCGAGGCGGTGGCATTGGCCGAGCCGTTGATGGCGGTGGCGATATCATTGAGGCTGGTCGCTGCGGCTGTCACCGGGATGGTGACCGTTTCCACCACGTTGTTCGAGGCGTCGTAGAGCACCAGATCGACGCTTCCGTCATTGACCGTGAAGGGCAGTCCGGCGCTGTCGAGTGCCAGGGTGGGGTCTGTGACGGCATTGGAGCTGGACAGGGGAATCGCAATATTCTCCAGCCCGTTGCCCTGGCTGTGTAGGGCATTGAGTTCTTCGATCAGTGCGGCCGCAAGCGTATCATTGCGTTCCACCAGATCCTGCAAGATGCCGTCGCGCTGTTGGATTGCCCCGGCCAACTCGCCGTCAAAGATCTGGACCTCTTCGCCTGTGGCGGCAAATTGGACCCGAAGAAAGTCGGGTCGGTCGGGGTTGATGGAGGCGTCGGGGGTAGTTTCCAGCAGGTGGATGCGGTTGCCATTGACCAATTCTTCCCCACCGAGGAGCACATCGATCTGCCCATCGTCCCGTTCCCGATAGGCAATATCGACCAGACGGGACAGGTCATCCAGGAGTACATCCCGGTCATCCCGCAAGTCGTTGGCTTCATTGCCCGAAGCCTCAAGATTCTTGATGGCATAGTTTAGATCGGCAATCTGCTGGGAGATTGCGTTTATTTCCGGCACGATGCCGCGCACGTCTTCATTGGCCGATGTGCGGAGTTCTTCCAGGTCCGAGGCGTACTCACGCAGGGAGGTGGCGAGAGATTGGGCTTCCGTGATGGTGGCGACCCGGGTGGGGATATCTTCCACGTTGTTGGCGAAATCATTCAGCGAATCGAAGAAGACGTTGAGGTTCTCCGAAAAACCGTTTTCGCCGGGCTCCTGAAAGAGATCTTCGATGCGGGAGTAAAAGGCCGTTTGAATATCGGCGTTGCCGAGGGAGGAGATCTGATCGCGGTAAGAAATATCGAGGAATTCATTCCGGAGGCGTTCGACCCCCGAAACAAAGGGACCGCGACCCAGGAAGCCATAGGTTCGTTCCAAGGGAATCCGGGTAGCGACATTGGCCCGTTGACGGGAAAATCCGATTTTATTGGACGAGGCAATATTGTGGCCCACCACATCCAATTGGATCTGGGCGGTGTTCAGGCCGGCCCGGCCAATATCCAGACTGCTGAATAAGGTGCCCACGACAATCTCCTGAGTAAAGTATAACGCAAATTGGGATATGGAGTACTAAGAGCAAGGGTCGTTCCATATATCGGCGGAAAGGGATACCTACTTAATGGGCCGTATTGGCCGAACGTCCTACGATATATTGTGGCCCATAGGGGAACAATCTACCGGTAGTAGGCACAAAATTCCCCTCTAAAGGTACGGCCCGGAGGTGCCGATAGAATGTACGGTTGAGGTAATCAACGCTTAACATCAACGCATACGGAGCAGTCTCATGACCGGACTCACAGGAATCGGGAACTTGAATGAGCTGCAGGTTGCGCGGCCCCTCAAGGGCGCTCGGAACCTGTCAGCCGGAAACGCCCCAGGCACCAAAACGGACGGCGTCCAATTCAGCGCTGCCGGACAAGAGGCGGTGGAAGTCGCCCGCTTCGTCCGCGAATCGGAACTGGCCAATGAAATTCGCCAGGAACGGGTCGAAGCCGCCAAACAGAACCTGGAACAGGGCCGCGAGCGGGTCGAAGAAGTGGTAAACATTGTGGCTGAGGCAATCGTCGGCTATCTGTAGACGGATTTAACGCATACGCTACGTACAGGCGCCCTGGATGAATTTCCGGAGGCGCTTTTTTGTGTTCGGGGGAAGTCGGAAGAGGGACAGCCCCGACGAGTGCGTCCCGGGCGCTTACCGACAATCCACAGTTCGCCAACACGTTGGACTTGCGTGATATCCTACTGGTTTGATTCAAGCAGATGGGCCATTATTACGGCAGCCTGAATTAACCAATTTACTGAGGATTACTCCCCTCCTTGGAGGGGCCGGGGGTGGGTCCATGCCCGAAAGTAGACTCAACCCACCCCTAACCCCTCCCAGGAGGGGAATTCAATACCAATCTTCTCACCGGTTCCAGAGAACTTAAATGTCCGCAATTCTAATTCACACCACTACGTGACGTCGGTGCAGTCCCCGGGGACTGCACCGACGTCATCAATTCCACCTCAGTGACATGCACGCCGTGACCAGCCCAAGGCTTCACCCTCGTGACGGAAACGCACTCGTCGGGGCTGTCCCCCTCCCCTGAAAAAATTCGCGCCGAGGTCCTGAGGACCTCGGCGCGCGAAGGGGTGTTGGGGGGATTGATTAGGCCATCTTGGGGCCGGGGTTGGGCACTTCGCCGACGGGGTATTTCTCGTCGAAGGAGATGACCTCGGGTACGATGCTGAGATCGGAGTTGAGGGCCTCGTCCCAGGTGAGTTCCATGCCCGTGTAGGCCGACATGCGGCCCATGATGGCGGTCATGGTGCTCTCGGCGCACTGTACGCCTTCATTGATGTAGGGCGCGTCACCGCGGACAGCCGCGAGGAGGTTCATGTGCTCCTGGACGTAGGGGTTGATGTCGTCTTTGCCCATGTCCCGGCAGGTGCTGGAGCCCTTGGTGCCGATGACGTGCTCGGCGACACGCTGGGTGGCTTCCCGGGCCCAGTGACGGCACATGCTGGTCATGTGGACGCCATTGGGGTAAACGAAGTCGCAGGAGAAGTGATCCCAGAGATCGCCGTAGACTTCGGGATCTTTCTCCAGGTGTTTCCATACGCGACCGCCAGAGGCGTAGACCGACGCGGGCGGTCCGCCCATGACCCAGTTGATGATGTCGATGTTGTGGATGTGCTGTTCCACAATGTTGTCGCCCATGACCCAGCAGTGGGCATACCAGTTCCGAAGACGATTCTCCAGATCCGACTGGCCGGGCTCGCGCTTGCGGGTGAAGGGCAGGGTGCCGTTCCAGTAGGCCTGGGCGGAGAGCACTTCACCAATGGCGCCATCCTGGAT
>JAUIMA010000343.1 GCA_030432675.1 Candidatus Hydrogenedentota bacterium
GCGAAGGATTCTGCCCTGCGGCGTTTTCAGAGGTAGCGTCAGACTCCGTGCCTGGTCCGCCGTCGCCGGGTTCTTCACCCGGACCCGCTTCTGCATCCGGCTCGCTGGTTGGGGAAGGTGTCCCCGCCCCTTCGAGAGCCTCGTTGTCTTCCTGTCCCGCTGCAGCGCGGTCGGACAGTCCCTCCTCAAGCGCCGCAAGACGCTCCAGCGCACGGCTCATGGCGTCACCCGGCTCAGAGGACCATTCACCCGCCAGGGCTTCCAGGCCCGCTTCCGCTTCCGCGAGCTTTTCTCCAATCTGCGCATCTTTCATCCCGAGGGCGTCCCACATGCCCATTTCCGCGAAACGGGGACTCTCCACCATCTCTTCCACCACCCCCGTCCGCTCCGTCTTCCGCACCCAATCCCCGAGCTTTCGAGACACGTAGTTCTGGTCCTTGCGCACCTGGTCCGACAGGGTGCCCGCCTCCTCCAGCAGATCACGGGTCGCCTCGGCCAAATCCACCTTGTCCCGCTGATACTGCTCCAACTGGGTATTGGCTACTTCCGCATCCGTTATTCCCGGGGTCGTCTGGCCCTCCCGAAGGGCGTCTCGCTCTCCTTCCAGCCCTTCGTGTGCCTCCCGCAATTCCGCCATCTCCTCTTGCAGTTCATCGAAGCGTGCGCGGGCACCTTCCCGGGTCAACTGGGCGACCGTATCTTCCGTGGCATCCAGGGCATCCTCTGCCCGTTCGCCCGCCGTTCGGGCTTGTTGGAGTGCTTCCTGCCTTACAGACTCGAGACTGGACTCCATACCTTTTCGGGCCTCTTCCAACTGTTGACGGGCGCTGTCCCGCTGGGCACTTTCCAGACGGCTCGCCGCCACATCATTGGCGACTTCATCGAGGGCGTCTAACTGGCGCTGCTGCTCTTTCTCGAGTCGTTCCAGCCGGCGTTTTTTCTCCGCCTCCGAAAGTGCCTCTTCCTCCGCCAGCGTCTTGGCCATGTCTTCGTTGAGCACTTCCTGCCGTCGGGCCAGCTCCTCCAGACGATTGCGCAAGGATTCCTGCTCCTCCACCGATGCCTCCCCCGTGCGCGCCTCTTCCTGATAATCCTTTCGCTTGCTCATCTCCAGGGCTTCTATTTCTTTCGAAGTACTTCCCCCGCCTCCCTGCCCGCCTTCTGTGCGCGCAATCTGACGTTCCTCGGGTTCGAGACGGAGCACGTGATGAAAGGCCAGTTGCGCTTGCTCCATCGCTTTAGAAAAGGCTTCCTCGGGCTCGCTCCAGTCTGCCGCTGCCAATTGCGTTTCGACGGCCTCCATCGCCGTCGCGGCCTCCTGCACAATCAGGGCCTGGGCCGCGTCACCACCGGGCATGGCCAGGAGTTGCTCGCGCAGTTCCTGTTGGGCCGTCTGAATAGCACCGGCTTGCTCTTCAAAGGCTTCCTGGGTCAGATCGGGTGCTGCCTTACGAAGATTCCAAAGGGCAATTATGACCTGCCGCTGCTCATTGCTGGAACCCTGCTGCCCTTCACCGCCCTGGGAAACCTGCTCGCGGAAACGACGGGTATAGGGCCGCACTTCCAAAAAGTAGGGGTCGCTCATGATTTCATAGGGCAGGCGTCCCGGCTTCCGGTCATCGGCCCAAACCGCCCACGTAATCAGGTCGCCCACCGCAACCCCAGTCTCTTCCAGGGCCAGCAAGTGCTCTCCCACTATCTCCCGCATGGATGGGCCGTCCGCATGGAGTGGCACCCGCACCGCTTCTCGTCCGGCGATGGTATATTCGATGCCATAGTCGGACACCCCAAAATCATCCTTCACCGAGAAAGCAAAGTCTACTTCCTCCAGGGGCAGCACCTCGGAGTCCCCCCGGGGCAGCCGCACCTGGATCTCGGGAGGACCATCGGCCTGGACTTCGATTCGATATTCGTCGGGATAGCTGTTTTCCACCCCCGCTTCATCCTGTAGGACCACGTGGTATTGGCCAGATTCGGAGAGGGTCAGAGTGGTCGACCAGAGCAGCTCGTCTTCGCTTGCCTCCAGCGCCAGGCCTTTCCCCGTGGCATACACCAGGGCCGCAGAGGCAACGGGCTTGTTGCTCCGCGCGGCGATGGTCACCTTGGTCCCTTCCACGCCCGTAATGTCCCCGCCAAAGGGCACAACCCGGTCGGGCTCACCGAGATAGTCGGGGTAGTCGTAGGTCAGTTGAATCGACTCCAGCGCAGGTGGCGTCTGAACCGTCACCTCATAGCGGGGCGAAGTCTGTTTGCCCACCGTGACCCAATAGGAAAAACTGTCGGTTAGATTATCGAAGGTATGATGACCCACCCGAGGCGTCGAACTGGTCTGAAGCAATGCACTGCCCGAAGCGCCCCCGCCTTCCCAATAAATACGACGCGCCCCGTCCGTGTCGTCGGAGGTTACCCACACCATCACTTCATCACCCGGCATGGCGGTCGTGTCACCGGGTTCCACCTCCAGGGCAGCCAGCCGGGAAAGGGTGGTCCTGCTCAACGTTTCATCGCGATGACGCACAACGCCCTCCAACCAGAATGCGCTGGCGGCCACCAGGTGCACGGAAGCACAGAGCCCCAGCATCCACGCCACCCGACGAACCTCATTCGGCTGTACGACACGATCCAGGGGCGAGGCTGCGAGCTGAACTTCGGTGTCGGCGAAGAAGGAGGACACCATCCACGCTGAACCCTCCCGCTCATCCGGGTTTTCCTGGAACGCGACGGCGCTGAGCAGCCGATCCTTGAGCTCGGGGTGACAACGATCGACCTGATGGGCCACGTCACGGAGAGTCAGGGGACGACGCCAGAGCGGACAGAAGAAGTTGAAGGCCAATAGAGACAGGACCACAAGCCACCCCGTAAGGAGCATCAGGGGCGTAACGGGAACGTCCAGTCGCCACAGGGCCAGCGCGATCACACTGGGAATCGTACTATAGAGTAGCGTACTCAATGCGGCGCGAAGGAAACGGTGACGCCGATAGCGTTGTTGCAGCTCCGCCAGGGCTTCTGCCAACTGCGGCGGTAAGGATGTGATTGAATCGTTCATGCCGTTACGACTCCCCGCGCTGCGGCCGCGCCAGCCAAAGCGCTATTCCCGATTCCAGCACGTAGCCTGCCAGAAGGATAGCCAGAAGGGGGTATCCATATTCCCAGTGTACTACATCCTGCGCGGGAGAAAGGGCCACCGTGGCCACGTCTTCGGAAGGCACCTCCCCTACGCGGGTGACACGGAGGCGAAAGGCTTCTTCGTCAAAGGTCGCCGGGTCACTTTCGCGGCGACTCAGGTTTACACTTTCCACCGAGTGCACCACACCCTCCCCATCGGCCCACTGGAGAAAGCCCGGATCTCGCAGGCGTGACATGGTCTCGGTCCCCTCCCACGTATCGGCATTGGGGTATCGAACAGCGGTGACCGTGACACTGCTATCGCTGAACCACCGGGGGAGTTCCCCCGTGTGCCAGGTGCGTGGCGCGGGCAGTTCCGGCAGGAGCAGGGCAATACTCTCGTGGAGTAGCGGAATGAAGCGACGGGTTCGCATGAGATTGGTCCAGGAGGGGTCCAGCGGAAAGGCCCAGAGGAGCACCTTTCCTTCGCCTGCATTCGCTGTTATCAGGGCCGGAAACTCGTCTCCAATGCGGTCACCTTCAAGTCGGGCGATTACCGACGCTTGGTCGTTGTCTTCCTGGTCGATCCGAAAGAAATTCTGAAAGCGTACCATGGAAAAGTCACTGTATTGGGGCTCACGAAATGATTGGAATACGGGATGCTCAAAATCAACCCAGGAAAAGCCCGCGTAGCGCCCTCCATCCAATTCGGAAAAGCGCGGCTCGGCCCCCTGAATACCCAGGGGTTTCAAAAGGCGCTCCAGGATGGCCTCGGAAAAGCCTGCCCGGTCGGGAATGAACAAAATACGTCCACCCGCCTCCATATGCGATTGTACTCTTTTAGCTCCCTCTCCATCGAGGGCGCTCCCTACCACCACCAGCACGGTGGGCAACCCATCTTCGTCACCGCCGCCCAACCATTCATCGATCCCGAGCCCCGTCAGCGTCCAGGGGAGGGGCTGAGACTCGGCCATGGCTGCATTAAGAAAGCGGGAGACATCCTGCGGGGCGGCGCCGGGCATGGCCCAAAGAACGCCAATCTCACGCATGGGCTCGGGGGTATAGTAGGCGTATCGGTGATTGTCACCCGAAAGGGCGTCGGGCTCCACGGCCTCAACGGCCACGCGATGGGACATGGTCGTATCGGCATCTACGAGGAAGGAGAGTGTCCGGCTACCATGGCCCGAGAGGGAAAGGGACTGGCGCTCTGCCTCTTCCCCATCGACCACAACGCGGCAGGTCAATTGCACGGGCGACTCGCCGTAATATTGTACACGAGCGCGCACCATAAGTTTGCCTTCGGGCCGACGTAACAGGGCCACCTCTTCCACCGCCACGTTGGACGTCATTTCGCCGGTCACGGGGTAGAGGTGCAACACGATATCCTCCGAAAGCGGTTCCTGCCGCCCATCGGAGGGCAAGCCCGTTCGCTGCAAATCACTCACCAGATGAATTTCACGACGGGCCGGTGTATCCTCGGAGTCTTCCACCCGCCGCAAGAGGGACTCCGCCGTGGCAAGGGCCACCCGATAGTCGGTCGCACCTGCAGGTGCGGGCAAGGCGGCCAGGGCCTTTCGGGCACCCGCCACACCGTTCCGCGCAGGTCCGTCGGGTGGGGCGAAGGGCAACAAGACCTGGGCTTCCCCATCGAAGGCAACTACCGCAACGGAATCACTCGCACCCATTGCATCCAACGCCGAATCGATAGCCGCATCACGCGCCGCGACTTGGCCATCGGCGGCCATGCTTGCGGAGACATCGACGAGCAGCACGTGCCAGACGGATTCCGGACCTTCCGCGCTATAGGTGGCGAGGACCTCCTCATAGGGCCGCGTGAATGCCAGGGCCAGGAGCAGCAACAGCAGCATTCGCAATGCCATGAGCCATGGGTTTTCTACTCGTTTGCGTGCACGGGTGGTGGGTGCCCCTTGGGGCACAAACATGAGACTGCTGAAGGGCGTCGGGTTGCGCGGTGGCTTTCGCTTACGATGAATAATCCAGGGGACGACCAGAAAAGCGAAGCCCCCCAGGAGCCACGGTGCCAACATGCCCATTACGACACCCCCGATACGGCACGGCTCTGTCGACTCTGGGTACGCAATGCGTGGGTCCGATGATAGAGAAAGTGACGCAATGCCCCATCGAGCGGTTCGTCGGTCTGGAGCGTTACGTAGTCAATCTCATAGGCCAGGCAGAGGGCACGAATCTCGTCAAAGTGGGCGGTCCGATTCTTCAGGTAATCTTCCCGAACTTTCTCCACGTCTACCAGCCGCTCTCCTCCGCCCTCGGCATCGATGAGGGTTACGGCATCTTCGAAGGGCAAAGTCGCCTCGGCCACATCGGCCAATTGGAAGACCAACACATCATGTCGTCGGGCGCGAAGGGCGCGGAGTTGCGTGATTACATCGGGAAGTGGCTGGAGCAGGTCGGAGATCAACACGACCATCCCCCGGGGTGCCATCACATCACCCACCCAGTTGAGCGCCTCGTCAATCGCCGTGGAACCCGCCGGGCGAAGTCCTTCGATGGCGGTTATTAACCGGCGTATCTGGTGGGAACGGCGTTGATGGGGTATGTGGCAATCCACCTCGCTGTGGTAGGCCACGAGGGCCGCCTCATCATGCTGTTCGCTCAGGAGCCATGCCAGGGAGGCCGCGAGTATCTGGGCATAGCGAAATTTCGTGAGGGCCGTACTCCCGTAACCCATGGAGGCGCTGCAATCGAGGAGCAGGGTGCCGTGCATATTGGTTTCTTCATGGAATTCCTTGATGTGGAGACGATCACTGCGGGCGTAGCGTTTCCAGTCCACGAATCGCGGATCATCGCCCTGCACATAGGGGCGGTATTGTGAAAACTCCACCGACGTGCCCGCATGGGGACTCCGGTGAAGGCCCAAACGCTGACCCGCCACCAGAACCTGGGCCAACAACGCCAGGTCGCCGACTTTCGCCAGGTCTTCGGGAGCGATGTTGTGTTCCACACTTATGGCCATACCGGATACTCGCGCCCGTGACCTCGGAGGCCTGAGAACGTGGGCATCATAGGGCCCCTCCCTCCCCTGGCGTCGCCACATGTTCCAAGAGCTTGTCAATCACATCATCGACACGAACGCCGTCTGCTTCCGCACGGAAATTCGTCAGAATCCGATGGCGTAACACTTCGTGGGCCACGGCCTGCACGTCCTCGGTGGCCACATGGAAACGACCGTCGAGAAGGGCCCGGGCTTTCGCCGCCAATACGAGGTACTGACTTCCCCGGGTACCTGCCCCCCAGCCAACCCACTGGGCCACAAACTCGGGCGCGTTGTCCGCCAGGGGCCGACTCGCCTGGGCCAATTGCACCGCATAGCGGGCCACCGGCTCGGCGATGGGCACCATGCGCACCAGGCGCGCAAAGTCGATCATGTTCTGTCCGGTGAATACGGGTTCCAGTGTTTGCGTGCCATCGGCCGTCGTCTGGGTGACCACGGCGAGTTCATCATCCTCGGGAAGGTACTTGATCTCGATGCTGCACATGAAGCGATCGAGTTGGGCTTCGGGCAACGGGTAGGTTCCCTCCAGCTCGATGGGGTTCTGGGTCGCCAAGACGAAAAAGGGCTTGTTGAGGGGACGGGTCTGGCCGGCCACTGTAACCTGCTTTTCTTCCATGGCCTCGAGAAGGGCGGCCTGGGTCTTGGGAGGTGTCCGGTTGATTTCGTCGGCCAGAAGCACGTTGGTAAAAACGGGCCCCGGAATAAAACGTAGTTCCCGGTGACCCGACTGCCGGTCTTCTTCGATCAACTCCGTACCGGTAATGTCACTGGGCATAAGGTCGGGCGTAAACTGGACCCGCTTAAAGTCCAGGTGCATAATCTGGGCCACGCTCCTAATGAGGAGCGTCTTCGCCAGGCCCGGTGGCCCCGT
>JAUIMA010000344.1 GCA_030432675.1 Candidatus Hydrogenedentota bacterium
ACGATAGCTTCCACAGGGTACGCTCCTCTTCCAGGGGATTGAGTCCCAGCACCGCCCGGAGGAGGGCAAGGGTAATGGCCATCTTCGCCGGGGCCGTTTCCAGGCAATAGACGGCCCCCTCTTTGCGCAAGAGACCACAGCGGCGAAAGGGGACCAGCAGCCGGTCGGCCAGGGTGTAGCCTAAGCCCAGATCTTTGGAAATGCTGTCTAGGGTGGACGGCCCGCTATAGAGCAATACCCCGAGCGTGCGCCACTCGTCCCGAGCGCTCTCCCGTTGTGCCAGGGGGCGGGCGTCCAGGTAGGTGGCCTTGATGCCCTTGTCGAGGTTGCCGCCCCCGGTAATTTCAAAGTCCTGTATAGACTCGATGATGGATTCGACGCCGTCGGGTCCAAACAGGGGCGTGAGTTGGGTCTGGGAGTCATCCTTCACCGCCGGGAAGAAGAAGTCGAAGTTCTTCGCGCCCTTGAGAAAGACATAGGCGAAGTAATCGATATGGCAGGTTAAGGTCGCGTCGTCGTCGCATTCGAGGAGTCCCTTGACAAACCGCTTGATGGGGTCTACGCCCACCTCGCCCCGTCGCCGGAAGAGCTTGTCGACCCCCTGCACGGCTGCATGCCCGGAAACGATTCGGGCCAATGCGGTGTCATACCCCCCGGACTCTTCCTCCGAGACGGCGGCCCGATCCCAGTCGGTGGCAAAGGGCATGTCCTCCCGCTCTTTCCACCCATATTCCAAAACGGCACGTAGTTGCATGCGGTGTTCCCCAGTTGTTGTCCGCCTGCCCCAGGGGGGCGGTGTCGATTGCTCTCATACTCTAGGGCACCGGCGGTCCGTATGCAAACCGGCAAGAGTTGCGATTTTTCGTCCGGTGTGGCATCCTACCGACCAGTCGTTCTGAGGGCCAATACATCCTGTCCTGGAGGGCCCCGGCACGTCCCTGAGCGGGGGCAATACCCATCGTTCGTTCGGGCTGTCCCATAACGCGTAGTCCACGCGAGAAAAGGAGTTTGCTGTGGGTACTTCCATGAAAGTGGCCATCGTGACCGGCGCAAGCCGGGGAGTAGGACGGGCCACTGCGTTGGCCCTCGCCAAACAAAACTACGCCGTCGCCATCAACTACAGCCGATCCCACCGGGAAGCGGAAGCGGTGGTGCAGGCGATTCAGGCACTGGGCGGCCAGGCCATCTCGGTGCAAGCCGATGTGTCGGACAATGACTCCTGCAAGCACCTCGTGGAATGCACTGTCGAGCGGCTCGGCGGAATCGATGCCCTGGTGAACAACGCGGGCACGACCAGCTTTATCCCCCACAATGCCCTGGACCAGGTCGACGACGACGACTGGGACCGGATCATGGGGGTCAATCTCAAGGGGCCCTTCCAGATGGTGCGTGCGGCCTTGCCGGTGCTTTCCAAGAGCGAATCCGGCTGTGTCGTCAACGTGGCCAGTATTGCCGGTATCTCCGCCACGGGCAGTTCTATTCCCTACTGCGCTTCCAAGGCGGCCTTGCTCAATATGACGGTCGCGCTGGCCCGCGTGTGTGCACCCAAAGTGCGGGTCAATGCGGTGGCCCCTGGATTTATCGAAGGGGAATGGCTCAAGCAGGGCCTCGGCCATGCCTACGACATGGTCAAGAAACAGTGCGAAGACCGCTCCCCCCTCCACAAAGTCTGTACGCCGGAAGACGTGTCTGATGCCATCATCAGTTTGATCACCGGCAGCCAACTCGTCACCGGACAAACCATCGTCGTGGACGGCGGCATGCTCATCGGGCCGACGCCCTGATTTGGGGTGCGCCACGCGACGGTCAGTCAGCGAGAAAGACGAGCTTGGCGAAATACGTGCGCAGGGGTCACAGAGGCATTATATTGAAATTCGCGGCGCGACCGTTGACCAAAGAACACCGTAGCGGCACGGTCTTTGGTCGATCCATTCTACGGGGCCGGGCGCTACCTATGCGATGAACAAACCAACATGCCGCGAGGTAGTACGCGGTCAGTGACCACTTGGTCCTGGCCCGAGAAAGGCAGTACATGTTAATGCGCAGTTTCCTGATCCCAAGCTTCTTCCTGCTCGCTGTGATGCCCGTGCACGGAACGGAACTCTTTACCGACCTGGCACTCAAGCAGGGCCTGAACCTTTCGGCGGTGCATTCCGGGGCCACCCCGCTAATCCTGGAGCCCATTCTTCAACAACCGGAAACCCCGGACCCGGCGTGGCGACTGGCCCAATGGGGCACCCAATACAGCCTGGAAGGCGCGCCAGTATCGGTCCAGAATGACGGCACGCGCGTCATGAAGAACGCTGCGAAGGAAGTGGTCATCCATCCCGGTGGCCTGGCGGGACAAGGTGTCACCCTGACGGTAAATGGTGGGGTCGAGTATGGGGGTGGGCTGCGGAAGAAAGGCGAGCCCTGGCCCCACCTGTTGGTGGAACAGCGTTTCGAGACGCCCGTGCGACTGGCGGACTATGGGACGGCCCCGTTCCGTCTGGATTTTCGCGTGGAACGCTGTGAGGTGGCCACAGAAAAAACGGTCGACCCGGGTGCACATACGGGACAAATTACCGCCTTCTTTACCGTGCACAATAAGAACGCAGAAAGTTCCGATTTCAATGACATGATCTGGTTCGGGCTGCCCATGTTTGACGTGCGCTACGATTTGCCCCCGGGGCATCAGGCCTTGGACATCGGAAAAGATGATGCAACGGGCAAGTTCATCTGCACCTTGCCGGGCAAAGACTTTTATCAGGGAGCCACCGGTGACGGGAAGTGGCATGCCTTACGGGGTGATCTCGTGTCCCTGCTCCAGGACGCGCTGACCGCTTCCCAGGCCAAGGGATTTCTGACCCATACCGCCTTCGAAGACCTTCAACTAACCTCCTTCAACCTCGGCTGGGAAGTGCCGGGCCCCTACGACTGCGAAATCACCCTGAAAGGGTTGAGTTTGAAGGGTGAAGGGTGAAGGGTGAAGGGTGAAGGGTGAAGGGTGAAGGGTGAAGGGTGAAGGGTGAAGGGTGAAGGGTGAAGGGTGAAGGGTGAAGGGTGAAGGGTGAAGGGTGAAGGCACAATTCACAGTTTCAAACTATCCACTGTCCACTAACCACTGTCAAAACCGTTCTATCTCCAGGAGGCGCTTTTTGCGTTTCGGGTCCCAGCGATAGCCGCCGAAGCCACCTGTCCGGGGCACGATACGGTGGCAGGGAATGGTCAAGGCCACCGGGTTGCGGGCACAGGCACTGGCTACGGCACGGGTAGCGTTGGGTTCCCCGATGGCCTGGGCCAGTTCGGAATAGCTCAGGGTCTGGCCCCGGGGGATGTTCCGGAGGGCCTGCCACACCCGCGCCTGAAAGGCGGTCGCCTGCACATCGAGGGGAAACTCGGGCAGGCGCTCCGTGCCGTCGAGGTAGGCCCGAAAGGCCTCGAGCCAGGGGCCCAGGGTCTGGCCATCCCGGATACGTGTGGCCTGGGCGAATTCCCGCTCCAGGTCCGCCAGTAAGGGTGCCACCGTGTCGCCCAATTGCACACTGCACAGGCCCTGCTCCGTGGCGGCCAGCAGCAGCACACCCAGCGCGGTTTCCCCATAGTGATAACGAATGGTGAGCCCCGCGCCCTGTTTCTTGTAGCGCCCCGGTGTCATGCCCAGGTGTTCGGCTGCCCGTTCGTAGAGGCGGCTGGAGGAGCCGAAACCGGCATCGAGTGTGGCGTCGGTGAGCGTCTCCCCGGCCTGCACCTGTTGCTTAAAGCGATTGACCCGCAGGGCCGTGGCATACTGCTGGGGACTTACCCCGAGGGTGGCCGTGAAGAGCTTTTGAAAGTGCTGGGGACTCAGTCCCACATGGGCACCCAGGATGCGCAAGGTCGGGTTCCGTGTGTCGTGGGCATCGATGAAGCGCACGGCCTTTATGACCCGCGTCACATCCGCGTCAGCCGCCACCACGTCTTCGGGTTTACACCGTTTACAGGGACGAAACCCGGCGCCCACGGCATCCTCCGGGCACGAGAAAAAGCGGGCGTTCGCCCGGGCAGGCCGTCGGCTCGGGCAGGTGGGCTTGCAAAAGATGCCCGTTGACGTGACGCCATAATAGAGCATGCCATCAAAGCGTCGGTCACGGGAGGCAACGGCGTTCCAGAGGGCGTCGTCATGATTGTCTGGGGTCGTAGTTTCATTCATGGCCCCAGTGTCTCAAATTCCTTCCGCCAAATCTATCCGGATCGTGTGGGGAGTGTTTTTATGCTATCTGCGGACTGGCATGGCACCGCCGAACCGTTGAAGCGCGTTGTGTGGGTATGAAATTGACTTCCACGCCGAAGAAAATGGCCCCGATAATTCGGGGCCATTGAAACGTAAGTGCTGTGATGGATTGCTATTCGGCAGACGCCAGCAGTCCGCCAATTTCCCGCTTCACTTCGTCCGACGTATCACCGTCCGCCACTTTTTTCCGCCACTTCTTCACCGCAGACGTGTCCATCATGGTGGAGGCGTGACTCAGTGCGGCTTTGCGGCAACGGGCTTCTTCCCGGTCCATGGCGTCCATGAGGGCGCCGTGGGCCTTGTTGCCCTGGAAGGCCACCAGCAGGGAGAGCAGATGGACGTATTCATCGGCCTCGGGCTGTGCTTCGAGGCGATCTTCGATGACGTTGACCGCCGTGCGGTTACGCCCATCGTCGGAAAGGGCTGCCAGGATCTGGATCTGGGTGGTGCCTGTCGTCTTTTTCAGGGCCTTGGTGAGCGTCCGCTCGGCCTTCCTTGTGCCAATGGCGTCGAGCGTGAGGATGGCATGGGAGGCGGTAGCGTCGTCGAGGAGCAAATCGTCCACTTCCGATACCGTTTCATTCCCACCGCACTGCTGCAACTGGCGGAGCAGGAACTGCTTCACTTCTGCGTTGTCTTCGTCTTCCAGGGCTTCCAGGAGGGCTTCCTCCACATCTTCCCGGTCCTCTTCCGCACCGGGACGGCTCACATAGCGGGCGAGACCGGTCAGGGCGTAGCGGGGCCCATTGTCATCTCCGGCACCCAGGGGCACCAATTGGTCACACAGTCCTTCGATGGCATCGTCCCCTTCATCGAGGAGGGCTTCAAACAGGGCGTTGGCTGCGGTGGCATCGTTGGCGGGAAACTGGGCCACAATGGCGGCTACATCGGCACCGGCCAGGGGAGCGCAAAGGCCTGCTACCCATGCAGCGAGGCCGAGCGTCAATGGTTTCATCTTTTGTATCATTAAGCTATCCTCTCAACCACCCGGGCGTACTGCGCGGGGGTGAATTGTCGTTGCTATACGTGCCAGGGTCCGCGCATGGGTTGATGCAAGAGACGGTTGGCCCCTTCGTCATCAATGAAGCGCTGGGCATCGGGGTCAAAGCGCAGGTTGCGCCCCAGCCGCACCGCGATGACACCCAGGTTGACGAGGGTGCAGGAACGGTGGCCGTTGGATTCGTTGAGGGCAAACTTCTTACGGGTCCGGACGGATTCGGAGAAGTCGGCAATCTGGGGCGCGGGATCGGGCAAGGCGTCTACCTTTTCCTTCAGGCCCGTAATGTCCGATTCGAATTTCTGGAAGAGTTTCCCTTCCGGCCCTTCGATATAGGCCGCCCCTTCGTCCGTGCCCGCGCCATCTAGGATGACTTCACACCCATCGGCATAGCGATAGGTGATACGCCGCCAGGAGCCCACGGCATCGTCATGCTGTTGGGGTGCGTCCACTTCGATTTCCACCGGACTCGTGTCGTCCTTTCCGAGGAGGTATTGCACCGGGTCGAGATAATGCTGGCCCATGTCGCCGAGGCCGCCGCCGTCGTAGTCCCAGTAGCCGCGAAAGGTCTGGTGTACCCGGTGCGGATGGTAGGGCTTGTAGGGCGCCGGGCCAAGCCACATGTCGTAGTCCAGTTCTTCCGGCACGGGCTGCGGCGTAAGGTCGGTGCGGCCGCTCCACTGGAACTTGAAGGTGAAGCCGGTCGTCTTGCCGACGACCACCTTCAACGGCCAGCCGAGCATGCCGCTGTCGACCACCTGCTTGATCGGTTTCACCTTCGACCCGAAGTCGTAGAAGTCGTCGCGAAAGCGGAACCAGGTGTTCAGGCGGAACATGCGCTCATTGCGCTGCACGGCCTCGATCACCTTCTGGCCTTCGCCGATGGTCCGCGCCATCGGCTTTTCGCACCAGATGTCCTTACCCGCGTTCGCCGCGGCGATGGCGATCAGCGCGTGCCAGTGCGGCGGCGTGGGGATGTGGACGATGTCGATGTCGTCACGCTCGAGCACCTCGCGGAAATCGGTGTAGCCCTTGACGTAGTCCTCGGTGCCCGCCAACACTTCGTTCAGGTGACCACGGTCCACGTCGCACACGGCAAGCAGCCGCGCGCCGGGATAACGCAGGTGCCCGCGGCCCATGCCGCCCACACCGATTACCGCCTTGGTCAATTCCTCGCTCGGCGGCGTGTGCCCGGGTCCACCCAATACGCGGCGCGGCACGATGGTAAACACCGTCGCGGCGGCCGCCGTCTGCTTCAGGAATGTGCGCCGGTTGATACCGTTTTTTCGTGCCATGCGGTGGCCTTTCCTTGGGTCCGAACTGAATCAGCGATTATTCACGCACCGGCCCGGGAAAGCAATCCGCGCTTGCGGACGCCACACGCCCGCCGTTACATTGCCGCCATGTCGACGCCAAGCACGCACTACGATTTCGTCTCGGGCGATGTGCCCGGAATCTTTTCCTGGTTGAACCCGCCCGCGGCGGTGCGGGTCGAAAACGGCCTCCACATCACCACCGCGCCGGACACCGATTTCTGGCAGCGCACGCACTATGGCTTTCGCCGCGACAATGGACACGCGCTCCTGATGCCGGTAACGGGTGACTTCACCATCGAGGTGCAGACCACCTATTGTCCCACCGCGCAGTATGACCAGTGCGGCCTCTTCTTCCGCATCGATGCGGAGAACTGGATCAAGGCCTCGACGGAATACGAAACGCCGGCGCACAGCCGCCTCGGATC
>JAUIMA010000345.1 GCA_030432675.1 Candidatus Hydrogenedentota bacterium
CGCCGCCGGGATCACCGCATCGATGTCGTCCATCAGGGTCGGGTGTTCCTGGAGACGCCGAATGTCTCCCCTCACGTGGGGGGAGGTAGCGGGGAGTCCATCGAAACCGAAACAGCCCCGATCGAAAACGCGCACCTCGTGGCCCCGATCTGCTAACACTGGCACCAGACAGCATCCGAGGTAACCGGCGCCACCCGTGACTAATATGCGCATCCGCTACAACTCCCTGCAATTTAACCGTGGGGTCATAGCATAGAGCATTCGTGCGGCGATACGCCAATGACGGTACGTCGGCGCCTTCCGCTGCCCGTGTCTTCGGCCTTGGGGTTCAGGGTTCTGATCTGCTATCGTTTCTCCCGTCAGGCTTGGTGCAAAATGGCAGCCCGGGCCACACGTAGGCAGCAATCAACATGCGGAGATAGAGGGAGTTTACGTGGAGAATCATCAACTCGAATTGCCCCTTGGTCTCTCAGACGATACCCATGCCGCTCCGGTCAGCACAGCCTCGGAGGCGCTCGCTCCCGCACCACCGTTGCCGTGCCGCGCCCAGGCGATGACGGTCCCCAATGAGCAGAATTCCGCCCAGAAGCGGGCGGACGCCCTGCACGGGGCCCTGACGGCCGATACCGGGGTCGATATACGCCTGCGAATTACAAACAACACGTCTACCATGATGTCGCTCCGGTATGAACAGGCCAGTGGGCGGGCTATCGTGGGGCTGCATCACATGTTTCTCGATGCACCAGAGCCTATACGCAAGGCTTTGGGGACCTGGATTCAGCGGCCCCGGACCAAGTCGGCCGGGAAGAAACTGGAAGCCTTCATCGCAGAGCGCCGTCACCTCATTGAAACGAAAACGTCACGGCGAATTGTCCTGCGTACGAAGGGGCAGTTTGTCGATCTTAGCACCCTGTATGATGAGGTAAATGGGGCGGAATTTGATGGGACCATTGAAACACCTATCACGTGGGGGAGGATGCCCACCCGGAGGCTGCGACGTTCGATCCGCTTTGGGAGCTTTACCCCCGACGACAACCTGATTCGTATTCATCCCTACCTCGACCAGGCATTCGTGCCCCTGTATTTTATACGTTACATTGTGTTCCACGAAATGCTGCACGCCCATATGGGTATTGAGGAAGGGCCCACTGGGCGCCGACGAATTCACCCACCGGCATTCCGGCGCCGGGAAGAGAAGTATGGCGACTACGAGCGGGCCATTGCCTGGATGAACAACGAAGCCAATTTGCGGCGATTACTCCGTGCTCCCCGAAAATAGACTTACAACGGACCGATCACCGAATCGGTCTCCCTTATTTGCACTGTTTCGCCAGCGCCTGCTCCTTATCCTGGTCGGCCTGAGTGCTGGTTGCGTCGCCATGCTCTTGTCTTATGGGATGGTGCGCTGGCTAACCCAGGGCATGGCCGATGAAATTCCGTTGAACCCCGTCGTGCAACAGCGGGCGATTCTGCTCCGGGGCTTCGCCAATGATCTGACCCGCGCCTGCAATGACTACGCACACCATTTTCCCGGGGACGGCAGCCAGACTTCGGCTGACGCGCGTTTGTGGTCTGAGCGGGTCTACCGGAGTGACCTGAGTTTTCTGGAGCAGCGCATGGATAACAACGGCATGCCCGCCATTCCAAGCTATCTGACCCTGCGCGCCGCCGTACGACGTTGTTCGACCATGGCCCGCTATCCCGAAGATCTGGGGCTACGTCGAGCTGCCCTCACGGAAGCGCGCCGGGCGATTGAAGCCGTAAACGCCTACCTGGAGACGATAGACATGGCCCGGTCCGCCGGGCGGTCACCGGTCTCGATACAGTTCGGACAGCCGGCCAGCTAGGTGATCTTGTGCTCAGTTGCAAGCGCTTTTATTACAATAGGTTACCATGTCTCAGGGGCCATGGAGAGTCCCGTGTCTACAAGGAAAATGTGATGTTTTGCCCCGTGGCTTGTACTACTATCCGGAGATTAAAGCTGAGGAAGACAGGATGGCGATACGTGCGCTTAACCAGGCGGAAAATTGCATGACAAGCGCAGGTGAAGTGACCGATGAGGCCCTGATGGCGGCGCTGGACGGGGGCGATGATGAAGCCCTCGGGACCCTTGTGGAACGCTATCAGAACGATGTTTTTCGCTTTTGTCTTCACTATTTGAAAAACGTCGAGGTGGCGAAAGAGATGGCCCAGGAAACCTTCCTGCGCATCTACTCCGCCCGCGCACGTTTTGAAGTAGATCGAAAATTTAAGCCCTGGATGCTCTGTATTGCCCGAAACCTCTGCCTCAACGAGTTGAAGCGGCGGAAGACGGTCCATATGGAGACCCTGGAAGAATATGCAAGTTCTGCCCGTGAAGACTCCGGCGAGGTAATGCAGGCACCGGCCGATGGTCCTTACGAGCAGTTACTGACGAAAGAACGACATCGGGCACTCTTGGAAATGCTCGATGCCCTGGCGGAAGAGGCGCGCGAGATTGTCGTGCTGCGCTACTTTCAAAAGTTATCCGCCCGGGAGATTGCCGATACGATCGGTAGCACGGAAGGCGCCGTGCGTACCCGATTGCATCGCATTTTAAAACAGCTGCGGAATGATTTTGTCCTGTCACGAGAAGATATGTGATTACCTTGCCCGAACGAGATGATCGGGATCTGGCCCTGTTGCTGGACCTGCCCGATGGAAGTGCCGAGCGCGCCAACGCCGAAGCCCGTTTGAACGACGACCCGGTTTTTGCCGGGCGCTTCGCCGAGTTGCAGGTGGTGGTTTCCAAGCTGGAGGGGCTCGGTGAGGCCCTCCGGAATGAGATGCCCCCGGTCAACCTGTGGTCTGACGTGGAGGATGCGGTGTGTCATCTCAATTGGGAAGGACGTGACGGTGCAGAACGCCCCTTCCATAATTTGGAACAGGTGCTTGAATCCGCTGGCCAGGCGATTGACGAGGCAATGCCCCCCGTCGATTTGGTGGATCCCGTTACTGAGGCCGCCCGGGCTGCCCGTCAGAGCGATGGGGCACTTGATTTGAGCTTTGGTCCCTTGGCGCAATCCCTCAATGCCTTGGGTGATTCCTGGACGGAAGCGACGCCCGAAGTGGATCTTCGAGATTCAGTCATGGGTCGGCTTGCCGAAAAGAAAGCGGCCGTGTCACCCTCCAATGTGGTTCCCATGCGCGCCCGGCCGGTGGGAGGCGCATCGGTCGCCTCGCCGTCGTCGGGTACCTGGATGCCCTATGTGGGTTGGGCCGTTGCCGCCGGGCTCTGCGTTACGGCCGCATGGATGGTCTATCAGGGCCAGACGTTCAACGACCCGGCGACCAACCAGCGCACCCAATTGCCAGGTGCTGAAGGGAATTCGGGGCGGACAGTCGATGAAAATTCGCTACCCATGGAACGGGTTGTTCCCCACGATACGCTGGCAATGAATGAAGGAGCAGGAGAAGAGGGCCCCGACGTGGCACCCCATACCCCTGATCCCAACCAGCCGTTAACGTTGCAAGAAGCCATTAACGCACGCCGCCGTTCACTCGTGAACAATGTGGCGGCCTTTGAGCAGTTGGCAAGTTTGAGTGCCGACGAGGCCAATCGATTACTCCAGGATTTGGATCTGAGTGATGAAGCCCTTCTGGGTGCAGCCCAGTTTCTGTCGCAGGAAGACGCAGCGGCCGTACTACGCGCCGCCGTGGCCAACGATCCGGAAAACGAGAGCCTCAAATACGCCCTGGCCCGGAGTCTTGCGGGCATTCCGGAAGGGGCGGGCGAGCGGCAGGCGCAGTTGGAAGGGCTTCTGGCCCTGAACAAGGACAATGCCTTGCCCCACTATCTACTGGCCGCCGATCATATGGCCCGTGGCGATGTGGCGGCTGGGATGAATGCCCTTTCGGAAGGTGCCGCCGGCGCGGAAGCCGACCCCTATACCCTGGCGCGGATGCGCGAACGAGAAGCTGTTTTGCGGGCCAGTGGCCTCGATGCGGATGTCGCCCGCTATCTGGCTGTTTCAACCGCCGGGCAGGCGGAAGCGGCGGATATTGCGGCCTTGCGTAATGAATTGCTCGACTATGGGGCTCTCTATGAGCAGCAGGGCGACCTGGAAACAGCGCAGCAGATCTACAACGCCGTGAACCAATTGGGGGTCCAGGTAACCGACGGTGCCGACATGGCCCTGTTGCAGCAAACCGGTCTGGAGACTCAGCAAGACGCCATCTACGCCTTGCAGGGAATTGCCGATATTCTCCAGCAGCCGGAAAATGTCGCCTTGTTGGGCGAAACGCTCAACATCCTGGCGGGGAGCATCGCGGAAGTGACGAACTACGTCATGGCGGCACAAGATGTGGTCAATAATCCGCAGGCCACCTCTACGGACTGGCAATCGCTGATTCAGCACATCCTCGCACAAGGCGACACGGATATCAGCAACCTCGTGACACCCTGACCCGTTGCGGCGAATAGGGTAGGGCTTCCGGTAGAGAAATCCGAGCGTTTGGCCTCGGTCAGCATCCTTGCTTCCGTCTGAGGAGTCATCCTTCCGCAGTGCATCATTTGCCCCGCACCCGCGACAGCTCTACCCATGGTATAGAACGGGGCTATGGGGTGGGCCTATTTCAACCGCTCCCGAATATCTCCAACCACCGCTTCGGTCAGTTGGCTGACTGCCTCACTGGCTGCCTGGGCAATCTCTGTCAACGTGTCGTTCGGGGCGCCCAGGGCATCCCGGGGGCCAATTGGCACCCGTACTTCCACGACATCCTGCCAGAGGGCTTCACCCGAGAGTGCCGCGCGAATGCTGAGTGAGGCTTCCACCACAAAGGCCGGGGAATCCCCGGAACACTCCGCTTCGAAGCGGCGCAGTTCCCCGGTGAACATGTAGTCAGGACGGGCCATCATCGTAGCGTCACCCGTGTCCGAAAAGAGCCGGGCTCGTGCCATGCCATCGGACAGGGTTCGGCTCACCATGGTGCCCGGCAGCTCGGCCCACTCCGATTTCGGAAAGTAAGCCAGCCGATTGGTTTCGGCGCGATAGGCGATCTCCAATTTGTAGGGCCGTGCCGCCAACAAAGGACGTATTCCCAGGGTGCCGGAATGGAGGGCTTCCCCTTCAGACAAGGGGGCTGGAGACACGGTGTAGAAGCGGGTTGGCTCGACCGACTTGGGCGTCAGACACCCGGAGCGCAACGTTGCCAACGCCACCGAGCTACATAGAAAACGTCGCATTGTCATTCCTTAATCCTCCCTTTACCGCGCAGGAGCGAGGAGGGGTTCTCCTTCAGCTGCTTCACCAGCGACTCGAGGGCCAACAGGGTGTCCGTGGTCTCCAACAAGGTGCTGCGGAACGTAAACTCAATGTTGTCTGCCTTATGCAGCATGGTGACCGAGGAGTTGTCCAGCGTATCAACGGATTTATTCAATTGCACCGCCAATTCGGTAATCTGCGTGAGTACATCATCAACCTGACCACCAATACCCTCGACGTCCAGGGCCTCGGCTTTCTTGGTCGCCACTTTCAGAAAGTCACTGGCGTCACCTGAGGTGCTCCGGAGCTCGGTGCTCAAGGCCACCACCTCATCGAGCACCGGATCGATGCGGTCCTCGACTTTCGCAATCAACTCCCGGGTGGTGCCCATGGTGTTGCGGGTTTCTGAGAGCAACCCTTCGATTTCTTCCATGACATTCTGGGCACGCTCCACGATCTTGGCCAGGTCACCGGACTCCATGCCACTGAGCCCCACGTTGACTTTGTCTATGATGGAAGAAGCGTCATCCATCAGTTCTTCGACCTTGGTGCTGATAGCGGCGAAGGCCGAGGCCCTGGCGGGGATTTCACTGTTGGCGGGTAGCGGGCCGTCAGCGGGCTCGCCGCCGGACAGCTCAATGGCCATGGTGCCTGCCGCGAGGCTATAGAGCACCAACTGGGCTTCTACCCCTCGATGGAGGGTCACTTTTTCAGGGTTGATGGTTATTTCGATATGCGCCCGATTGGTGGGGGTCACCGAAATATCCGATACCTTACCGACGGGCACTCCCAGGTACTGGACGATGCCCCCTTCATAGACCCCGAGAACCGAATCTTCGAACTCGAGCCAGAAGTGCATGCCAGTGTCATTATACAGGCCGGATATATAGACGATGCCGGTCACCATGATGGCGAGACATATGGTCAGGAAAACGCCGACCTTCGCCTTAACTTTTTTAGTTGCCACAGTATACTCCTGAGGGCGTTTCGGGGCTGCTACCGAGTGCCCTGTCCAATTTCATATTACACATTGCGCTGAGCGATAAATTCATCGGGCCGTCGTTCAAACAATTGCTTGACCCGCTCCACATCCGAGTTCTCAGCTTCTTTCACCGTACCGGTAAACAGGGCCTTTCCTCGGTCGAGCATGAGGATTCTGTCGGCGACCTTCCGAATGGAGTCCAATTCGTGGGTAACGATGACAAACGTGATTCCCAGCAAATCTCGCATGTCTAAGATTAATTCATCCAGCCCGGCCGCCATAATGGGATCCAGCCCGGCGGAGGGTTCGTCGAAATATACGAGTGGGGGATCAAGCGCGATGGCCCGGGCCAGCCCGGCCCGTTTGCGCATCCCGCCGGACAACTCGCTGGGCATGAGGTGCCCGGAATCACCAAGCCCGACAAAGCTGAGTTTCATGCGCACGATGGCGTCAATCAGGCGTTCGTCCACGTCGCCATATTCCCGAATAGGCAGGGCGACGTTATCACCCACCGTCATGGAATTGAACAATCCACTGGACTGGAAGGCGATTCCAATGGTTCGCTGTAACCGGGCCAATGCGTCTTCATCGAGTTGGGTGATATCCTGGTCGCGGTAAATGATGCTGCCGGATGTGGCCCCATGGAGGCCACACATATGGCGCAACAGGGTGGTCTTCCCACAGCCACTACCGCCCACGATAACGAAAATTTCACCCGGATCTACCTGGCAGGAAACATTATCCAGGATCAGC
>JAUIMA010000346.1 GCA_030432675.1 Candidatus Hydrogenedentota bacterium
GGCCACCAGCCAATAGGCCATGACCGAGCCAAAAGCCACCGCCACCGTCGATACCGTCGCACCGTCGTAAGCACCAAAGAACAGGGGACCCGTCGCCAGGGCCGCCGCCACGAGGGAAAGGGCCACTGCCGTACCACGACGGAAGATACCGCCGTAGGCGAGGAAGCCAAAGGCCATGAGCACCAGCCCCACGGTGCGCTGCGCGCCGTCGCCGGTCACGTCGTTGAAGTGGTAGCAGGCGACCCACGCCACCACCAACAACACCGCCCCCGGAACGGCCTTCGCAAAGGGCTTGGTCCAATCAAAGATGCGCTCCATTATCAGCGCGCCCATCACAAGCACCCCGAAGGTCATAGACCACGCGGAATGGGCCTGGATCGTGCTGTCGGCCTGCAACCAGTAATAGAGGGTCGCAGTGCACATCAGGGTGCCGTAGACCGCCAGCGAGCCTTTGTGGAGCCATCGGGTCAGCGCCGCCTGACCGACCGCCACGACCATGAGGAGCAGCAAGGCCACGCGTACGGGCGATTGGGTAACGAGGAACCAGAAGGCCCACCAGGTGACCACGCCATAGAGCACATAGGGTGCCGGGAGCAGCCGTTGGAAGGCCAGGCCCGGGCGCGATCCCAGCACCCGCGATTCGCAACCGGCCGCCGCCAGCGCCATCAGTACGATGCCTGCCGCCGACTGCCAGAAATTGAAGTACGCGTGGTCATAGACCATCGCCGAGGGCATGGAGATGACCAGGATGGCCATGGTGAAGAGGCCCACATTCGCCGCACCCACACCGGCTGCATAGGCCGTGGCCAGCAGGGCAAGCACCCCGGTGTACATCACTACCGTGTCGGTCGATCCGAAGCGCTGGAGGTAGACGCCAAACACGACCCCAGCCGTCAGGGCCATTCCATGGGCCAGGAGCTGGGCGTTCCGTTGCCAGCTCCCCTGGATGTCGTCGTGCCGGGCGAAGGACGCCATGCGGGTGGGGACAAATTGGCGCATCAGCTCCGACACGGCCAAGAGCGGCAGGGCGCTGAGAATGAATACACGCCAGGGCCCGTTCAGCCAGGTGGTCGTCACGGCGTCGAGGCCTAACCACCAGAAGGCACCCACGGCAACCAGAAAGGGTGTCGTGGTGAGCAGGGGTGCCGAAGCGCGCCAGAGGGCTACGCCGATGGCTGCCAGGGCCATGACGAAAAGGGTGGTGGGTTGGTAAAGCACCGGCACCAGGGCATGAACATAGCCCACGGCCAACGCCGTGCCCATGAGGGACAGCAGGTGGCTGCAGGTCATGCGACTGGGCTGGGGCGTCGTACCTTCACCTTCAGGGAGCATTTCCATGACGCGACACCACGCATTCAGGGTCGGCATCTTGGGGAAACCGGGTGCCGGGAAGGTGTGCCAGGGCGTCACCCGATAGGCCTCTGCCAGCACGCCAAAAATCACCACGATGGACACCGCAATGGCGGCCTCCCCGCCGAAGCCCGCGGCACCCCAGGCGGGCAGCATGCCGTCGGCCCACACGAAGCCGCCGTGCAACAGGGTCAGGATGGCCGTACCCAGCCCCAGGATGCGTCCGCTGTGCTCCCGGCGATAGCGGGCCGTCATAATCAACACGAGGCTCTCCAGGGCCAGCGAGAGGGTCAGGGTCGTCCCGTCGAGCCACGTCGCCAGGCCAATAGCAATCAATACCGACGTTTTGGTGAAATAGGTCACGCCCACCCGGTCGGTCTTATCCCGCTGGGTATAGAGCACACCGAATACCAGGGTGAACAGGGCCGTGGCGAAATAGAGCAGGTGATCATAGGGTCGGGCAAAGGGAAAGGCCTGCACGAGGCCCAGGCTTAAGACCACAAAGCCCGTGGTGTTGAGTCCCACAAAGAGGGTGCGCACCCGGGGTGCCACCGTGCGCCCTTCGGGAGGCGTAAGGAATTCGGCCACCGCATAGGTCACGAGGTAGGCCACGAGGATGAGCATACCCACCGTAAAGTCGGCCGGAAGCTCGCTGCCCGGGGAGCGGCTCAGCCAGAAGAATTGGTTGAGGTAACTGCCCACCATGGCCGAATAGGCCACCAGGTACCAGCCATTGCGGATGAGGAAGAACGCACTCCCGATTCCCAAGAGGAGCAAGCCCCCCACTGCCGCGCGACTCGGCGATTCCAGCGAAAGGGTCGACAGGGCCACGGTGAAATGGCCCAGCAGGGTCATGGTCAGGGCAATGGGTTGGGACTTGCGCCACTGGGCCAGGGCGCCCCAGCCCAGGACAAGCAGCCCCAACAGCCCCAGGGTGAATTCCTGGCTCGGCGCGATGCGGGTCGCAGGGATGTACCACGTGGCGAAGGTCACAAAGTACAGCAGCCCAAGGCCGCCCCCCATGAGGATACGCGCGTAGTTGGTGTATTTCGATTCCAGCGCGCGGCCCACGCCGAGTAGTCCCAGCCCCAGGCCATAACCGAGGGCCACCCGAGCGTAGGGCATCCATACCGCGTCATGAAACTGTTGGGCCACGTAGGTGAATCCCCAGACCGTTCCAATGGCCACCAACAACATGCCCAAGCGGGGCGCCCAGTAACTGCCCAGCGCCATCTCAAAACTCATCCCCTCGGGCGGACCAAAGCGGCGGGGCTTCTTAATCTTGGGCGGGGCCCCTTTCGGGACGGGCTTCGCGTCGGGCACGAAGGCCTTTTCCACCTGCGCAATCCGTTCCTGGGTCGCGGTGTCGGCCTTGGCAGCGGTTTTTTTCGATTCCAACGGCGCGGCAGGCAGGGGCGGCGGCATCACGACTTTCGCAGCCGGTGGCTCAACGGGCGCAATTTTCTCCGCTGTTTCCAGATCCGTAGGCGATTCCGCCCCCTGTGACGGGAGATTTCGCGCCTTCGATTGCTGGCGCGCCTCCACCACATCCAGCCGCAACGTCAGCTGGGCCACATTCCGCTCCACCCCCCGCAACTCGCGGCGAATGACCTGTATTTCCTCACGCAATTCCATGATCCCGTTCCTCCACAACGCCCACCGGCGTCTCGTTACGGAATCAGTATACCACATCATCGTTAGAAGTCAAACAATATATTTGCTAACAATGCTGGAATAAGCGGCCCGTTTGTCATAGCATGTCACCAAGCCCCAAGAAATACCCCGTGCCACCCGATCCCAACCGACCGCCGGTCGGGTTCGGGTGCCTTGAGCCTCATTGAATGGGTGTTTATTGCGAGACGTTGCGGTGGCCTCGTCATGTCATGGTCTCGAGGGACGTGGCTACGGTGCCATGAGTCCCAACGGCAAATAGTCCCTTTGTCTCAAGACACCCGGTCGGGTTCCGGTTCCTCCTGCCATACCTACAACGAAAAACGCCCCGGCAGTCAGAAACTACCGGGGCGGCGAAGAAATACAATGGGGGCAGAGGCGAATTACATCCGCTCCGGCGCTTCAATCCCTAAGATATCCAAGGCATTCGTCAGGGTCTGGAGCGTCGCCTTACAAATCTGCAAGCGGGCCATCATGAGGGATTCCGTCTTCGCCTTCAACACGGGACACTCGTTGTAGAAGCTCGAAAAGAGCCGCGACAGTTCCAGCGTATAGTTGGCGATGGGCGCACAGGTGCGCTGCTTCAGGCCGCCGGAAACCACGTTGGGGAATTCGGCAATCTTGGTCAGCAGCGCCCACTCCGCATCGGAGGTCGTATTGAATTTCTCGGCGGGCACATCGGATACCTCCCCGGCAATCTTCCGCATCATGGAATTAATCCGCGCGCAAGAGTACTGGATATAGGGACCCGTGTCGCCCACGAATTTCATGTTCTCTTCCATGTCGAAGATCACGTTCTTGTTCGGGGTAACCCGCAGGATGCTGAAGCGGATGGCCGCCACGGCCACCTGTTCGGCGATAACCTGCTGCTCTTCCTTGGAAAGGTCGGTGCACTGCTCCGCCACCCGCTCCTGGGCCAGCGTGGCCGCTTCGTCGAGGAAGTCGGACAGTAACACCACCTTGCCCTGCCGGGTCGACATCTTGCCGTCTTTCAGCAGGATGTAGGAGTAGTAAATGGGCTCGGGCACGGGATGACCCGCCGCCGCCAGGATAAGCCCCAGCTGCTGGGCATAGAGCTTGTGGTCCTCGCCCAAGACCATCATATTAATGTCGGCACCCAGGGCCTGCTTGTCCAGCGTGTAGGCCAGATCGCGGAAGCCATACATGGAACTGCCATTGCCCCGGAGCAACACGAAGTAGCGGCCTTCTTCCAACTCGTGCCCAATCTTGGACAGGTCTACCACGAGGCGCTTGTCGTCGTCGATGAAGACGGCATCCTTTTCCTTGAGCTTCTCCACCAACGCATCCAGACGGGCGTCCTTCACATACTTCGACTCGTGGTCAAAGACATCATAGGTGCCGCCGAGACGGGTGAGCACTTCCAACTGCCCTTTCAGACACAGGTCCGTGACCGCCGTGAAGCGCTTCTGGGTCTCCGGGTCGCCCTGCTCCATCTTGGCGAGCAATTCATAGCCCGCCTGCGCAAAGGCCTCGTCTTCCTTCGCCCGCTCATTGGCCGCCACATAGGCATCCAGAATCTGGTCAAAAGTGAGGTTCTGCAGCTCGTCGGCAATGAGCACCAGCAGGCCAATCTGCCGCCCCATATCGTTGACGTAATAGTGGACTTCCACATCATAGTCTTCGAAACGAAAGAGACGGGCGAGGCTGTCGCCAATCATGGCGTTCCGCGCACGGCCCACGTGGGGACTCGCGTTGGGATTGATACTCGTATGTTCCAGCACCACCTTCGTGCCCTTGCCCGAACCTGAGGAGCCGAATCTTTCCCCGGCTTCCAGCACGCCCGCCACAATCTTCCGCCCGATGGCACCCCGGTTGAGACGGAGATTGAGATAGGGCCCCATGGGCTTGGCTTCCGTAACTTCCGAACCAAACTCCACCTTTTGAGCCGCTTCCGCCGCCAACTTGGGCGGGGGCGACTTGAGCTTCTTGGCCGCGAGGAACATGGGAATCGCCACATCACCCATATCGAGTTTGGGCGGCGTGCCGAAAGACAGATCGTCGGCGTCCAGCTCGGGGAAAGCGGCCAGAATGGGAGCTACAAGACTTTCAAAGGGATTCACAGGGATATTCCTCATGGCATTCGTGGGGTGGTGGTGATGAACGTCCTATTATACCCAATCGCCTATGCGCACAGCCAGAGAAGCACCCGGACACGAACATCTTTTCCCCACCCCGACAATGGTGTAGGATGTCCTTTCTTCCCAAACACCGTGGGAATTCGAGTAATTGGCAGTACACAAGGAGAATACTTCATGGACCGACGTTCCTTTCTGAAAACGGGCACTCAGGCCGCCGTCGCGGGTACCGTGGCCAGCGCTGCCACACGCCCGGCATCCACCAAGGCGGTCCACGGGGCCGTCGAGAGCACTCCCGCAATTTCCCTCCTCCGCGATTTCTCCGAGGAAGAGCACCGCCGACGCCTTCAGAATATCGCCCGGTGCACCCAGTCCATCCGCAGCACCATGCGGGAGCACCTCATCACCGAATACCTCCCCGGTCAGTGCTGCTACAACCTCGGCGAATACCCCAGCATCCAACCCTGGTTCGTCGATGAATATGATGAGCAGGAGCTGGACCGCCTCCAGGGCGAGGGCATTGAAGTGCTCCAGGTCTTTGATGACTGGAACGACTCCCTCCGCCTCTTTGGCGGCGACAAGTATTCCGCCGTAAACCCCCAGGGTTACCACCGCTTCATCGAGTTGGCCCATGCCCGGGGCATGAAAGTCCTCACCTACACCTCCACCTGCTTCATCCAGCGGAGTGACCCCGACTTTAAGCAGGAGTGGAGTCGGGAAGGCGACTTCCTCCAGGTGGGCTATTGGGATATGGCGCGCTGTTCGCCCGCCAGCCCCGGGTGGCGCGCCTTTGTCATGCAGAAATTCGCCCGCATCATGGAAGAGTACGGCACCGATGGTATCTACGTAGACGGCGGCTATCTCTCCAACCAGCATGCGTACAAACAGACCATGCCCGTGGCCCCCGACGAAATCGTTGCCTTTGAAGAAACCCCGGAACACGACGGGGCCTTTGCCGACATGCTCGCCCTCATCTATGACGATGTAAAGCGGCGGGGCGGCATCCTCAAGCTCCACGTCAACGCCGCCGAAAAGCCCATGGCGAAGGGCCTCGCCACCTACGACTATCTCTGGGTGGGAGAAGGGGTCAAGCAGGTCGATCCCCTCCGGGAAGCGGTCAAGGACTACGCCCCCTACCTCGTCCCCTGTATCGACATGGGCTTTACCCAGGTCGAAACGGAAGACGAGCCCTACCTCCACGCCATCCCCTACATGCAGTTTCCCGTGAGCATGGGCGGCCGCATCTTCACCGGCGAGCGCGGCTTCGTCCCCGGCGTCACCTACAAAGATGATTTCTGGATGCAGCGCTGCCGGGACGCCTGGAAGCAATATCAGGAAGACCCCAGCAAGCTCCACACCTACAGCGCGTGGGACGCCGTCCCCGGCAGCCCCAACACGCGCATAAACCACGCGAAATGGCTCAAACGCTACCGCCCCCTCGTGCAGCCGGGCACAAAGGCCTATCTGGAAATTCAGGACTCCGACTTTTTCACCACCCCCCTGCCCGAAGGGGTGGTGGTCTCCGCCTTTGCCAACCAGGAGCTACACCTGGTCGTGGCCAACTATGGGAGGAGCCCGGTGGATGTGACCCTGGCCGACCCGTGGAAAGCCGATGATGCCGACAGCCCCGCCTCGGTCTATACCCTGGCACCCCGCAGTCTCAGAATTCTCCAGCGGGTCACGACCTGAGCCATCGCCCGTGGCCGCGGCACGGGAAGAGCTATTCCGTGTCGTGAACCCACCGGGACCCACATGCTATGCTGGCCCCTGAACACAGTCCCCTATTCGTTACAAGAAGGAAGCTCAAACCATGTCTCACATTCG
>JAUIMA010000347.1 GCA_030432675.1 Candidatus Hydrogenedentota bacterium
CCGCACGTGATCAAACAATTCGGGGTCGGGGGCGTCGTACTCTTCTGTCTCGGTCTGGTCCATCATGAAGGGCACCATGATCACCGCTTCGCCACCGGGTGCGGTGATGCGGTAGAGATTGCGAATCGCTTCCCGGTCATCGGCCACATGCTCGAGCACATGGAGACAGAAACTCCCGTCGATGCACCCTTCCACCAGGGGCATATGGTGCAAGTCAGAAATAAAAACCGGTTTGGGCACGCCGCTGAGAATTTCCTCGTAAATCCCCTTGGCGTAGTCGGTGGAAAAACACCGGGTCGACGGATTGGCATCGATAAAGGCCCGGACGCTCTGCTCGGGCGCAAAGTGCAGAATACGCCCCGGCGACGTCATAAACGCAGGGGGACGGCGGGTCAAGAAGAGATGGAGCAGGCGGTGGCGCTCATGTCCGCCGCAGTGGGGACACTCGGCGTGGGGCACGATAAACTGCCCGCAATCCAGTGCGCGAAAGTCGGGCCCCTCCCATCCGCAACAGGGGCAACACACCGCGTGGGACGCCCCCAGGCGGTGGCGAATGCGCAAGTTGCCGTTAATCGCGTGGGTCTGCAGGCAGATCCATGCCGAGTGAACCCCATGATCTCGAAGACGGCCGACCACGTCACGGCCAATCCGTCCCAAAATGATGGACCATCTATATACAGCGCGAAGCATTTAATTCCTCAATCAACACGGCGACACACACGGCCAGCCACTACGTTAGGGTCGAAACGGCATTGTGGCACCCCACCGAATGGGGTTCAAGCCCAAGAGAGCGAAGTGAGATGGAAAGGCCCACCCTCTGGAGTGCCTAAGCTTGCTTACGCATTCTTGAAGCAAGCTTGCTTGCGGCATAAGCCTCCGCAATAGCGGGCCAACAACGCGATCCCGGAAAAACAGCGGTGTCGCCCCATCCCCACGCATGGGCGGGGAGCAAGCTTCCCAGAGATCAGCGACAACAAACTGCCGCACGCCAAAGAGTCCACATCCAACAATTCGCCTGCGACGAAGTTCATAATTCTCAATTCACTATTTTTAATTCACTATTCTAATTACTCTCCAGTATGCATGGACCACAAAAGGGTATAGTGTTTTCACCACCAACCCACCACCAAAGGAAAATCCCGTGGAAATCGAAACACCCCGATGCCGATTGCGCCCCTGGCGCCCGGAAGACAAGACCGACCTGTTGCGCCATGCAGACAACCCCAAAGTCGCCCAGAACCTCTCCGACGTATTTCCGTCGCCCTACACGGAAGCCGATGCCGACGGCTGGCTGAAAGCCCGTGCCGCCGATGAAGGCTCCTGCACGGAATTCGCCATCGAAATCGACGGAGAGGTCGTGGGCGGGATTGGGGTCGTCGCGCGCGATGATGTGCTTTCCCGTACTCCCGCCGTGGGCTATTGGCTGTCCGAATCCTATTGGGGCCAGGGCTATATGACCGAAGTCCTCCGTGCCTTTGTGCCCTACGCCTTTACCGCCACCGATTGCCACCGCCTGGAATCGTGGCACTACGGCTGGAATCCCGGCTCAGGGCGCGTCCTTGAAAAAGCCGGCTTCCAACTGGAAGGCTGCCTTCGGGAACGATTCTGCAAAAACGGCGAATATACCGACGGCCTCATGTATGGCCTCCTCCGCGACGAAGCCATGTAGTTTCCCGGCAGGGCCCCGGAACAGACCGGGAGAGATTCGAAATACAACTATCCGGTATCAACCGTTCAAATCAACAAGAAACAATCGTGCCGCGCGATCCCCAAAAGGTGAGTATCAACGAATCCTGACGGGTTCGTGCGTAAGTTATCGCAGTCACCGCAATCGCACGAACCGGAGTACCGGATCGCGCGGCACGAAAAATTTCCCAACCAAGTCTACCTGATGGGTGAAGCACACGATGTGCCGGGCAACCCGTGACCATTTAACTACGATTTCAGTGCAAAAAGTGCCCCCACCACCTGATCCACCCCAGGTCGACATGCTATACTTGCGCCCCTATGAAGTTCGGCTCCGCAACATTCTGGCGATTCCTTCGCTACGCCCGTCCCTATTGGCCCTACATCCTGGGTTCCGTCGTGACCGGCGTCTTGAAGTTCTCCCTCGCCCTCCTCATCCCCCTTTCCCTGGGCTATGTCATCGACTACGTCATCCTGGCGGAAATTCCCGATGACGAAAAGATGGCCCGCATCTTCCAGGTGGTGGGCGTGCTTCTACTCGTCTTTATCGGGCGCATCCCTATTTCGTTCTACCGCTCGTATTGGGCCGAACTGGCAGGCAACCGGACCATCTTCGACATCCGCAACGCCCTCTACGCCCATGTGCAGCGCCTCAGCCTGAGCTACCACGCCAACCAGCGCACCGGCACCACCACCTCGCGGCTGACCAACGACATCAACACCGCCCAGGGCATCCTTGACCGGGGCGTCATGTCCGTGGCCGTCGACCTTATTTTCCTGGTGGGCGTGGTCACGTGGCTCTTTCTCTTCTGGAACTGGAAACTCGCGGCCGTCAGTCTTCTGACCCTGCCCATGTACGCCATTGTCTTCGGCGTCCTCAATCCCCGCTTACGGGTCGCGTCCCAGCGGGTGCAGAAGCAGATGTCCGAACTCTCTGGCGAGATTAACGAAAAACTCTCCGGACAAAGCGTGGTCATCGCCTTCGTCCGCGAACGCTCCGAACGGCTCCGTTTCTTCGCCGAGCACCGCCGCTACTTCGACGAAATCATGCAGCGGGTCCGTATTCACGTGTCCATGTTTCAGTTTGGCGAGTTCTTCACCATGATTGGACCCATCGTGGTCATCTGCTTCGGCACCTATCTTGTGGTGAAAGGGGATCTGGAGCCCGGCGAGTTGGTCGCCTTCAGCGGCATCCTCTCCCACCTCTACCTGCCCACCCGCCGCCTGGCCGACGCCTCTGCCGCCGTGCAGATGCAGCTTGCGGGCATGGACCGGGTCTTTGACATCCTCGACGTGGAACCCGATATCGACAACGCCCCTGACGCCCGGCCCCTGGCCCTGAGCGAAGGCCGCATCCGCTTTGAAGACGTGCACTTCTCCTACCTCGACGACCAACCCGTCATCGACGGCATCACCCTCGATGTGGAGCCAGGACAGGCCGTGGCCATCGTGGGCCGCAGTGGTGGGGGCAAGAGCACCCTGGTGAAACTGGTCCCCCGCTTCTACGACGTGAACCGTGGCACCATCCTCATTGACGGACAAGACATCCGCGAAGTGACCCTCCACTCCCTCCGGGAAAAAATTGGCATGGTCATGCAGGACGCCATCCTCTTCGGCGGCTCCATCCGGGAGAATATCCTCTACGGTCGTCGAGGTGCGACGGAAGAAGACATGCTCGAAGCGGCCCGTATGGCCCACGTGGATGAATTCGTCAATGAACTGCCGGAAGGCTACGACACCATCATCGGCGAGCGGGGCGTCACCCTCAGTGGCGGACAGAAACAGCGGCTGAGCATCGCCCGCGCCTTCCTTCGCGACCCGGCCATCCTCATTCTAGATGAAGCCACGTCGAGCCTCGATTCCCACGCGGAGAATATTATCCAGGATGCCCTCGACCACCTCATGAAGGGCCGCACCACCCTCGTCATCGCCCACCGCCTCGCCACGATTATCGATTGCGACCGCGTGGTCGTCATCGAAGACGGACGCATCGTGCAAGAAGGCACCCACGACGCCCTCATCAACGAAGACGGCCCCTACCGCGCCCTCTGCGAAGAGCAATTCGGCGCCGTGCAACTGGAAGACCTGGCCTGAGTCAGCCGGGGACTGCCGGGGGCTGCTTTGGATTCGATCCTCATATTTCCGGGTGCCACCCTCAAGCGGAGGAGGAACGACGGAGCTTGTGGGTGATAAAACACGCACCCGCCCCCCCTTCAGGAGCTTGGACACTCTTGTCTGAGACAAAGCACACGACGGACCACCCAAGGCACGGCTTCCTCTGAATAGTCTCCCTCATCGAAACGACAGCGTGCAGGGCTCAAACAGGAGCACCCCCATCCAGGATCGCGGACATTTCTGTCTGCGGCAAACTACACGCCGCGTAAGCCAGGAGACGGAAACTGACGGAAAATCCCGGCCTGTTACCGTCCGGCCCTTCATGCTTCATGACATGAAAAACCCTTGCCGCAGACATATCCCACCTATAGCGGGGGATGCCCCACCTCATTCCATTCTTCGAATGGGCCACCGGGCCGGTGGCGCTCCATAAGCCTGCGCTTCGCAACACGTCAACTACACGCCGTCAGGTATCGCAGGAACACACCCCTACGGCAGTAGCCCTCAACCTACAAATTCAGTGTGGACAACGCAGATGCTTTCGCACCTCGTCAGAGGCGTGATTTCCATGCTTTGGGATTTCGTTTCAAATGCAGGATGGCGGCAACAACGATTTCGTCGCTGTCTTGTCGAAAAAAAATAGCGTAGGGGAAGCGTTTCACCAAGGCACGACGCGCCACCGAAGAAACCCGGGTCCACGCATCGGGGTGGGACTGGATACGATCGAGGCAGGCGAGCACTTCATCGGTGAACGCCATCGACAGTTCTGGTTCTTTGGATGCTTAGTACCGAAGTGCCTCATCGAAATCCGCCTCTGCCGCCGCAAGCAGTACAATCCTCATGCGTTCCCCAAGCGTCTTCGAAAGTCCTCCAGGGTAGATGCGCTCATCTCGCCCCTATCATAGGCTTCCAGCCGTGACTCGACTTCTCTTATCCAGGCAACATCCATGCCCTCTCGCGCCTCTGGACTAAAACTAGCCAACAAGTCTTCTATCAGTTGTTCCCGGTCTTCAATCGAAAGGGACAGGGCCTGTGCCGTGATCGTTTCCAAATCGTTCATCGCGGTCTATCCTTTCTATGCTTCCAATAGCTAAAGTATAGCATCATAAAAGCAGTGCCGGACCAGGCAACCCAATTGTTCTGTCCTATCCCATTCTTCGAATGGGCCACCGGGCCGGTGGCGCATCATAGGTGTGCGCTTGGTTCCGAGACACGACAACTACCTGTCCTGAAAAAACGGAGTAACACACTATTCGTGTAAATTCGTGTGCATTCGTGGTTTAACAACCCCCTAAAAAGGATTCGTCGCAATCACGGTCAGCTCCGACACAAATCCGCGCGGATCCATTGCGATGGCGGACACGACCGCATGGGCGATCTCTTCGGGCTGCAGTTTTTTCTCCGACGCTTCCTGATTCAGCCCCGCGCGAGAAGCGAATTCGGTGATGACCTCACTCGGATTAATCAGCACAACCCGCACGTCGTGACGACGCAGCTCTTCCCGCCAGCATTCGCTCATGCCGCGGAGGGCAAACTTGGAGGAGGCATAAGCTGTGCCCCCGGCGAAACCCTTGGTCGCTGCGGTGGAGGCGATGTTTATAATCGTGCCGGAACGCTGCTCCACCAGCCGCTTGGCCACTTCCCGCCCCATAAACATGGCACCCAGCACATTGGTCCGCCATACGGTCTCCATATCGTGGGCCTCCAGCTCGACCAACATGCCAAAACGCCCAAAGCCCGCGTTATTCACCAACACGTCGATACCGCCCAGTTGGTCCACCGTTTCAGAGACAATCCGTTTCGCGTCGGCCTCCTCCCCGACATCCCCTGCAATACCCACACAACCCAGTTCCGCTGCCGCCGCCTTCAGGCTCTCTTCATTGCGGCCGTTGATGACCACCTTACACCCCGCCGCCACCAATGCCGCCGCCGTGGCCTTGCCAATGCCCGCACTGCCGCCCGTCACCAATACTTTCTGTCCTGCGATATCCATGATCTTCTCCTTGGGTTGTCCATCAATTGACTGCCGCACTACCCCGTCCTGTCTTCTATCCTACTCCTAAACGGCCGGAAAGACGAGGGCATGTTGTTTTCCTATGGCGCTACTCGTATGCTTAAGCCTGAACGTCATCAACCCTATCCACAGGAGAACACCTATGCGATACGCGCTGCTGCTCCTTCCCTTAGTGCTCGCCCTCTCCACTTTCTCTGCAAGCGATATCACCGCGGAGAAGGTTATCGGCACCGAACATCCCGGGGCCTACAAACACCCGGCGGCTATCACTGAACTCGACAATGGTGACCTCTTTGTCACCTACTATGGCGGTGGCGGCGAATACGAGGATGAGTCCAAGGTCTACGGCATCCGCCGTGCCAAAGGGACCAGCACCTGGTCAGAGCCCCAACTCCTGGCGGACACGCCCTTCCGCGGCGAAGGCAACGGCATTGTCTGGCAGGCGCCCGATGGCCTCGTCTGGCTCTTTTATGTGCAACGTTATGGACCCACCTGGTCTGAGTCCCGCACCAAGGCCAAGATTTCCCGGGATGGTGCGAAGACCTGGTCCGATTCCATGGTCCTCGACTTTGAGCTGGGCACCATGTGCCGGGGCCTGCCCATCGTGCTCACCAATGGAGACTACCTCTTGCCGGTTTACCATGAAACGGGCAGCGACATAAACCAGACCTTTTCGGACACTTGCTCCTTCTTTCTCCGCCATGACCCCGCGAAGCGGACCTGGACGCCCACGGGCCGCATCTATTCCGAGACCGGCAACCTTCAGGCCGAGCCGGTCCAGTTAACCGACGAGCACCTCATCGCCTATATACGGCCCGGCGGCAATTTCGAACCCAGCGATTCCCGCTACATCGTGCGCGCGGAATCCCACGATGGCGGCACCACCTGGAGCAAAGGCGAAGATTCTGCCTTCCCCAATCCCAATAGCGCGGTATCCTTTATTAAATTACAGAACGGACACCTCCTGCTGGTCTACAACGACAGCATGAACGACCGCACCCCCCTGACGGCGGCCATCTCCGAAGACAACGACACGACCTGGCCCCACCGCCGCGACCTGGCCACCAGCGGCCTGGACAACACCTTCGCCTACCCCATGGCCATCCAGGCGAAGGACGG
>JAUIMA010000348.1 GCA_030432675.1 Candidatus Hydrogenedentota bacterium
CAGGCCGTCACGTCGAGTCCCGCTTCGGCAAACTTCATCGCCATCACGCCAATTCCACAGCCATAATCGAGCATGCGACGCCCGGCCATGCAGGCGCCAAATTTTTGGGCCAGATAACTTACGAAGGGGTCATCGTCATTGTTCGACAACTCATAAAGATAGCCGTCCGTCTCCCGATAGAAAGCCTCCATGGTACCGGGATACTCCAGAAAGAGCCGGGCGGTTCGGTGAATACCCTCTCCCATGCGCTCCCGGACCACATCAAGGGATTCACCGGTGTAGTCACAGAGTTCACGTTCTATGGGCCGTGATGATGTCACCGGCGACGCTCCTTTCCGATGCAAGTTGCTGAAAAAGGATGAAGGAGGTGCCGCATCCGTGCAACACCTCCTTCAAAAGGAGATTTGTGAGTGCTAAGCCAGCACGTCGAGGTCGCGTCCGGACGTCCCCACCGACGTTGTAATGGCGCTTTGGATCAACTGCAACGCAGCTGCCCTGACACCGGCATTCGACTGCTCCTGTTCCTTCAGATGAGTCGCCTGTACAACGCCGTGGTTTCGGCCCTGACTTACACCGGCCCCAACGCCGCCGACAAAACCAGAAACTCCAGTCATATCAGCCTCCTTTCTGCATTGGGCCTGTTATTCCAATTGTGATCCGTTAATCGGCAGATATCAGGCGGCACTTTAGCCTCATTTTCTGCTACCATCCAAGTTTCGTCCCTGCCGCACTGCGAGAAACAAGGAGATACCATGCGACACGCTTTGATTCTTTTGCTAATGGCAACGGCAACGCCCGCGGCCAACGCGGTTGACGCGGCTCCGCCCAACATCATTTACATCCTCGCCGATGACCTGGGCTATGGCGAAGTCGGCTGTTATGGACAGCAGCGCATCAAAACGCCCCACATCGACCGCCTCGCCGCCGAGGGCATGCGATTTACCCAACACTACACGGGACAGGCCGTGTGTGCGCCCGCGCGCTGTGCCCTGATGACCGGCAAGCACATGGGACACGCCTACGTGCGAAATAACGGCAGCATGAAGGAACGCCCAAAAGATGAACTCAAGGGCTTGTGGCGCGGCCAGACCCCTATCCCCGACGACGCCGTCACAATTGCGGAAATCCTCAAGGCGCAGGGTTATGCCACCGCTGCCTATGGCAAGTGGGGCCTGGGGTATGAAGGTTCCACCGGTGACCCGCTGACCCAGGGCTTCGACGACTTTGGCGGCTTCATCTGCCAGGAACACGCCCACAATCATTATCCCCGATTCTTATGGAAAGCGGGCAAGAAGGTCCCCATGCCGGGCAATGACCGCAGCCTCACGGGCGCCCAATACTCTCAGGACTATTTCATCCAATGGGGCAAAGAGTTTATCGAGACCAACCAGTCCCGCCCCTTTTTCCTCTATCTGCCCTTTGCGATTCCCCATCTCTCCATCCAGGCTCCGGACGCCTCCGTCGATGAATACCGCGACAGCATTCCCGAAGCGGATTACGTGCACAAGGGCTATCTGGAACACCCCACTCCCCGGGCCGGTTACGCCGCCATGGTCACCCACATGGACCGGGGCATTGGCGAAATCATGGCCCTGCTCAAGACCCTGAATCTGGACGATAACACGATTGTCCTCTTCTCGAGTGATAATGGCCCTACCTTTGAACGACTCGGCGGTGCCGACTCCGACTTCTTTCAGAGCGCAGGCCCCTTTCGCGGGCGCAAAGGCAGCCTCCTTGAAGGCGGGATACGGGTCCCCCTGGTGGCCCGCTGGCCGGGACGCATCGCGGCGGGCTCCGAATCGAATCACCTCTCCGCCTTCTGGGATATCCTGCCCACCTTCGCGGCCCTGGCGGGGGCCGAATCGCCCACCGATATCGATGGAATCTCTTTCCTTCCCACCTTGCTTGGGGAAGGTATCCAGCCGAAGCATGACTACCTTTATTGGGAATTCATCGCCTACGGCGGACAACAGGCCGTGCGTATGGGCGACTGGAAAGGCTTGCGACAGAACATACGGAAGACGGGTGCACTGCAAACCGAGCTCTACCATTTGGGCCGGGACCCCGGCGAATCGACCGATGTGGCGGCCCGGCACCCGGAGGTCGTGGCACAGATTGAAGCAATCATGGTTTCCGCGCGCGTGCCCTCGAAAGAATTCCCCTTCCCGGAACTGGTGCCCGCGAAATGAAAGGAGCCTTAGAGCTTCACGTCGGCTGCAATCGGCAAACGAACTTCGAAGCAGCTCCCTTCGCCTTCCACGCTGGAGACGTTGATGTCCCCCTCATGGGCGCGCACGATCGCACGAGCTAAGCTCAGGCCCAGGCCGTTTCCTGCCGTGCTGCGACTCCCATCTGCCCGATAGAATCGATTAAACACACTATCGAGGGCGTCCGCGCGAATCCCAATTCCCGTGTCTCGAATCTCGACAACGACCTCCCCGTCCTCCTGCCGCCCTGTGACGCAAACCGCCCCACCCGGCGGCGTGTATTTCACCGCATTGTCGAGCAAATGGACGAAGACCCGGTTGAGTCGCGACGCCTCGCCCGATACGGGGGGCAGTGCTTCCAGCGCACACGACAGGGTAAGCGTCTTGTCTTCTGCCACCGGCCGAAAAAGCTCGCAGACATCTTCCACCAGGGGTGCGAGAGCAAGGGCTGACCGCTCCATGGGAGCCGCGCCGGCTTCGGTCTGTGAAATCTCCAACATGGTGTTGATGAAGTGCAACATACCATCGCACTCCTCGAGCACACTGCCGCAACGCTCCCCGTCGAAGGACGCCGGAGCCGTCTCACGGAGCGCCATCTCTGCCTCACCGCGAATACGCATGAGTGGTGTACGCAGGTCGTGGGCGATATCATCGGTCACGTCTCGCAGCTCGCGGAACAGCACTTCGATGCGGTCCACCATGGTGTTGAATGCCTTGGCAAGCTCATCGATCTCATCGTCGTAGCGACTGACGGGCACCCGGTGCTCCCAGGCTCCCGCCGTAATGTGTACGGCGGCTTGGGTCACCCGTTGCACTCCCGCCAGGGCCCGACGGGCCATGTAGGCCCCGGCAAAGAGGGAGCAGATCAGAAAGGCGAGCGTGGCGGCCGCAAAGACGATACGAAACTGGCGCAACAAGGTATGCACCCCCTCCAGAGACTCGCCCAACTGCAGCACCAGCTCATCAGAAATTGCACCATAGGCGATACGTCCCTGCACATCGTGCTCCTCATCGTGGTAGCCAAAAAATATCGGTTTCCCCACGTGCGCCAGGGCGGCCTGAATGGCCTGCTGATCGACACTCAGTCTTGTCCAGGCGGATACATCCGTGCTGAACACCACATGGCCCTCGGGGTCAATCAAGCGGAAGAAAATCTGGTCAACCCCCTCGGACTCCACTTCCTTGGCGAGGGCATCCTTTAAGACGTCTAGATTCTGGGACTCCAGGAGGGCGCGGTATTCGGGCACCTCCTGCGCCAGATACACATCCGTCCGTCGCCGGAGTGACCCTTCCAGAAACAAGTAGCAAATGACCAAGACGGCGGCCATGGAAATGACGCTACAGGCCGCATAGGTGAGGTTAAGCCGAAACGAAAGGGAGCGAAAAATACTACGGCTCGACTTGGATGACATAGCCCGCCCCCCGTATGGTCTTTATCAAGGCACAGTCGAAGTCCCGATCGACCTTATCGCGCAAGCGGCTGATGCGGGATTCGACGACGTTGGTGCTGGGGTCAAAATCGTAGCCCCATACCTGGTCCATAATCATGGTTTTCGACACGATGCGCCCGCGATTGCGCACGAGGTATTCCAGGAGGGCAAATTCACGGGGCTGCAGTTCAATGCTGCGACCGGCACGGGTCGCACTACGCCGCTGGAGGTCGAGGCAGAGGTCGTGGACCACCAACGTGGTCGGTTCGGCCACGGCCGTCGCCCGGCGGACCAGGGCCTGAAGGCGCGCGAGTAATTCGGCGAATGAAAAGGGCTTCACAAGATAATCGTCGCCCCCTGCTTTCAACCCCTTAATGCGATCGTCTACCGAATTCCGGGCACTCAGAATGAGGACCGGCGTCAGATTTTCCTCCCGCCGCATGTCCTGAATCAAATCGAGCCCATTGAGCCGGGGCAACATGACGTCGATTACCGCCGCATCGTACTGCTCCGCCATGGCCCGGTGAAAGCCATCCACGCCGTTGTCTGCCTGATCCACCACATAGCCTTCCTGGCGGAGGCCGCGGGAAATGAATTCGGCAATCTTCTTATCGTCTTCAACCACCAATATGTGCATGATGCTCGGCTCGCTCGCCCTGGGAACCACGTCGGTTCCGACCCTTAACAACTGGCCCTAAGTGTAGCAGACCAGAACGGCCAGAACCTTGCCAGATGGCAATGCTTCCGTAACGTCACGGCAAGGTTCCCGCCGTATAGTACGGCCAACTTACGCCACGCCTTACCCCCCGAAAGGACCTTGCCCATGTCGAAACCCTACGATCGCGTTTATAAGATTCGAGGTCTCCTGATGCTTCCTCCCTGCCTTTTCGCTGTGTTCGTTTTCTATCAGGAAACCGAATGGGACGCCGCCGTCTGGCCCCTTGGGCTCGGGATCTTCTTCGCGGGGGTTGCCCTGCGTACCTGGGCCCAGGTCCATCTCCACTATCGCCTTAAGACCCGCAAGGTCCTCACCACGACCGGGCCCTACACCATCGTTCGTAACCCCATTTATCTCGCCAATTCGACGATGCTGGTCGGACTGGTAGTACTCTCCGAGTTGTTGTGGTTCGTTCCCGTCATGCTCCTCTGGTGCGCCGTGGTCTACTACTTCGTCGTGCGGCGAGAGGAGTTGCACCTGACGGAAAAGTACGGACAGCCCTACCGCGACTTTCTCAGGTCTACGCCCCGTTGGTGGCCCCAGCTGCGCACCTACCGGCGAGCGGAGAAGTCCCTTCGCGCCTTTGTCGTCCCCAGCATTGTTGCCGAGCTCCACTGCTTGCTCTGGCTCATCCCGTTTGTCGCCAAGGAGTTCTGGCACCATGGATAAGCACAACCCTAAACCCGCCGGATGCAATTGGTATGTAATGGTTGGGACATTCCTCGCGGGCGTCGCCCTCGGCCCCGTCGCCTGGTGGCAGAACGACCCCCTGATTTTAGGCGTGGCCGGGCTCATCCCCTTCTTCGCGCTGTTACGCCAGTCGGAAGAGTAAGCCCATGTCCATCGTTGATTTCGACGGGGCATCCGTCATGCTCTGGCATCTCCTGGGCGCCGTCGGTACCGCCATCTTCTACAGCCGATTCTGGGTCCAATGGATCGCCTCGGAGCGACAGGGTGAGAGCACCATTCCACCGATCTTCTGGTACCTCAGTTGTATCGGCACCCTGACCCTCCTCGCCTATGCCATCGTCATCCGCTCGCCCCTGGGTGCGTTGAGTCAGTGCTTCAATATTGTTGTCTACACCCGCAACATCATCTTCATCGGGCGAAAATCGGGACGCATGACTCCCGTGGCCGCCGTGCTGCTCCAGGGCGCGGCGGCCGCCATAGCCGTTGTGGCCATACTGTTTGTCGTCTTCATCTGGCGGCAGGAGCTCACCCACAATCAGACCCTGGCCCCCGAAGTCGCCCGGGAAACCTGGGGCTGGCTGGCCCTGGGTGTCGCGGGGCAGGCCCTCTTCGCCGGACGTTTCCTGATCCAGTGGATCGCCTCCGAGCGACGCGGCGAAAGCACGGTGCCCCCCATATTCTGGTATCTCAGCGTAATCGCCAGCGGGTTGCAGGCTGCCTGCTTCCTACAACGGGGCGAATGGCTGTTTCTTGCGGGGACCGCCCTCACCCTCCTCATCTACCTGCGCAACATCATGCTGCTGAACAGTACTCTCAGCAAAGAATCGGCCCCCACATGAACCCTCGCTATCACCTGCCCATCTTGACACTTCTTGCAGCAGTTATTTTCCTGACCAATCTCGGAGGTTACGACCTGTGGCCGCCCGACGAACCCCGCTTTGCCCAGGTCGCCCGGGAGATGCTCCAATCGGGAGATTTCCTCGTCCCCCGCATTAATGGACAACCTTACACGGAGAAACCTCCCATGCTCTTCTGGGCCACGGCCCTGCTCTCGGCACCGCCAGGCGACGTAACCGAATTCACTGCCCGCTTGCCCCTCGCCCTGGCGGGATTGGTCACGCTGTTACTTACCTACTTGCTGGCCAGGAGCCTCTACGGTACTCGTGTCGCATTCTGGGCAACCCTCATCCTCATGACCACCCACCGTTTCTGGTGGCAGGCCCGCTTCGGGCAAATTGACATGCTCATGACCATGTTCCTGACGGCAGCCCTCGGATGCTTCTGGCACTGGCATAGAAACCGCCAGCCCTTGGCCCTCATGGGATTCTACCTTGCTATCGCCGCTGCCGTATTGACCAAAGGCCCCCCGGGACTCGTCTTCCCTTTCTTTATGATTCTGACCTTCTACTGGGGCAAAAAACTGGACCGAAAGGCACTTCATTGGGTTTTGGGCACAGTGGTCGTCCTGATCATCGTGGCCGCCTGGCTCATCCCGGCGCGCATGGCGGTTTCCGTGGAAAGCGGGCTGGAGGCCGGTGATGGTATCGCCACCAACCTCTTTCGCCAGACCATTGGGCGTTTTTTTCTGGGCATCAGTCACGCCAAGTGGCCCTGGTTTTATGCCACCCACATGCCCGTTGACCTCCTTCCCTGGGGACTCTTTCTGCCCTGGAGCCTCTACTGGGTATGGCGTCGCCGTCATGAAGGGGAGGAAATGAAACTCCTCCTGGGCTGGACCATACCCGCCTTTATTTTCTTCTCCGCCTGCATCGGAAAGCGCTCCATCTACCTGCTTCCCCTCTATCCTGTTCTCGCCATCTTCCTGGCCCGCAGCATCCTCGACTTGATGGAGAGCGACCGGCGTGTCTGGCGA
>JAUIMA010000349.1 GCA_030432675.1 Candidatus Hydrogenedentota bacterium
GGGCTCAAAGCGCAAGGTCGCTACGACGAGACATTGCTGATTGTTTGTGCCGACCATGGCGAGTATCTAGGGGAGCACGGACTGGTTGAGCATTCCAAGGATGTCTATCAGGAAGCCGTCCATGTGCCGCTGGTGGCAAAGTTGCCTTATCAGACGGCGTCTTCGATACATGGAAACCCGGTTTCTCTGACCCAGGTGCCGGGAACGATCCTCGCCCATACTGGTGTGTCCGGGGAAGCCTATCCCCCGTCACTAACTGACGACGCGGCTCGTCACCTTATACTCACCGAGAACTACTATTCGCGGGACTGGGATTTTACCGACGCCCGATGGCCTGGACGCTTCGACCGGATACGACGGGCGGTATATGACGGGAATTGGAAATATATTCAGTCGAGTGATGGCGACGAGGCCTTATATCGTCTGGATATCGACCCGCAGGAGTATCATAACATGGCATCGCGGGAGCCCGAGCGGATGGAGGCACTGAGAAAACGGTGTGTTGCCGTTGTGACCTCACGACTTCGGCGTTCCGCTGATGGGATGTCCGACGTCTCGCCCGTTCCCGAGAAGACCCAAGAAGCGCTGGACGCATTGGGCTACCTGTAGGGCAGGCCACGGCATCGTTCCGTTCCGACACGGTAATCCTCGTGCGCTGAGGGCCTGACGGGACCTATTACGATACACTCGCGTCACTGGCGTGAATCTTAGAATCGTACTTCGAGGCTACGAAAGAAAAAACGGACGCGGTTGCGGAAAATCTGGATGTAGGCGATGCTGTTTCTCATGACATATTCCTTTTAGGTTGTACTTCGTATAATTCAAAACGGTTTATTGTTAGCCGGAGGGCCCGCCGCCGTACTCGCTCCGGGAGCAGAGCCGACACGGCGACCTCCGTGTTATCGTGATAACGACGGCGTGGCCAGTTTGACCTCACGCCCCAGTCCCAGGGATTTTCCACTGCGAAGATAATTAAAGCCGTGTTTCTGACGGACGGCATCCGCCTGCTCCAACACACGCTCCCATTTCTCGTCACCCTTGCCGCCAAACAGGGTCATCTGGTGCTGGTTGTAGCGTAATTGGTCAAGTCCTACACCGATGAGCCGAACCCGGTCCTTGCGGCCTTTGCCTTTGGCAATCAGTTCGCGGAGCGCACTACCGACCACACTGTCAATGGCTGTGGGCTCAGGAAGGGTGTGGGCAAAGGTTTTCGTCTCAAAGTCCCGGTAGCGAACTTTCAGCGTGACCCGTTTCGCTTCAAGCCCTTCCTCGCGGAGGGTGTACATACAGCGCTCGGTCAAGTAGGCGAGGGTTTGCTCAATCTGGGGCCACGCCAACGTGTCTTCGGGGAAGGTCGTCTCGCGGCTGATAGATTTGGCAACCCGCTCGACTTCCACCTCGGAAGTGGAAATGCCCTGGGCCCGCCGCTGTAAGCTGATGGCGGTCTGGTGTCCGAATGCTCCTTCGAGGGATACCAGCGGTGCCGATGCGAGCTCACCCAGGGTACGAATGCCCAACCGTTCCAGCACTTCACACGTTCGTGGTCCGGCACCTGGAAGTTTCCGCACCGACAGGGGTGCCAGGAAGGCCCGCTCCTCCCCGGCAGCCACCCGAAGATAGCCATCTGGCTTTCCCTCATCCGATCCGATCTTGGAGACCAGTTTATTGGGCGTGATGGCTACGGTGCATGGCAGACCCGTCTGCGCCTTAATCTCTTCCTTAATGTAGGTGCCAATCCCCTCATCCCCGCCAAAGATCCGCTGCGAGCCCGACACATCCAGGTAGGCTTCGTCGATAGAGGCCATTTGGACGAGGGGCGTGACGGTTTCCAATACGGCACGCACCTTACGGGAGGCTTCCCGGTAATGTTCGAAGTGGCCCCGCATGAATATCCCCTGGGGACAGCGGCGTTTAGCTTCGGCCAACGGCATGGCGGAATGAACCCCATAGCGACGGGCTTCATAGGAGGCGGTCGAAACGACGCCCCTCATGTCTTCCTTGTTTCCCCCAATGATAAGGGGCTTACCTGCCAATGATGGATCGCGCACGACTTCAACCGACGCGAAGAAGGCATCCATGTCGATGTGTACGATACGTCGTTCCATCTGGTCGATCTTTCGATGTTGTGCGGTCTGGACCTATAAACCAAACTACTGAATAATAAAGCACTGAAAATAAGTACAGCCAAAGTATACCCCCGAACGTACTGTCTGTCAAGTATTTCTTTTTGTGACCTGTGGGGTGTGCTAAGTATCAGCAATAAAATTGCTTACGTAATCATTTGGGTCGGCGACGATAGGGTTTCTTCCCGGGAATGGCGGAAATATCGATTCATTTTCCTTCTACTACCGTTCAGTACTTTTGCTCTTTCGCATCATCACATCCCTACTACCAGCAGGTGTGTAAGGGTGTCATGCGAAGCAATTGCACCGTCTTCGCTGCCGGAACGTTCGTTGAAAGCTACGTGATGGTTGCGGCAGAGGGGCGTTAATACCCGTGTGTAGGTTTTGGCTTTATTGTGGCTTTGTTAAGTTTAATAGAAGTGTCAAGAGATTAGTCTCGGTCAATACGAGCGGATCTACATACGGGTGACCAGATGGTATGGCTGGTTGGAGAATTAGACTCATGGACCCCGTTTTTAGGGATCAATCCGTTATATGCATTCCCAGATGTTTCTTTTCAGGGACCCTTGGTTGGACTTTGGATCGTCGACTTTTGGAAGATCTCTTTCAAAAAGCCTACCCACAGGTTCCGGACCGTCACCCAATCACACCGCGCTGTAGTATTTGTGGTCACGGATTTCCCGCTTTCTTGTCGCCGAACAGGATGGGGGGCTTTGTTTTCGGGGTTCATTGTTGACACGGCAGTTTTGGCACAACCGTTGCATTAGGGTGCTGTGCGGAAAGGTACCGCATGAATCTGTTGAATCCCCAAGAAACGAAGTAACGCATTCAGGAAAGGAATTGAAATGGGCATGGGAAAATGGAAATCTATAGTTGCCTTCTCTTTGATGGCATTTGCGCTGTTAGGCGTGATGCCGGAGGTCGTGGCGCAGGAAGAAGCTGCGGCAGTTGTGGAGGAAGTAACGGCACCGACGGTGCAGGACAATCTTAATATTGTATGGACCTGTGTGGCGGCCTTCTTGGTCTTCTTCATGCAGGCCGGCTTTGCCATGGTGGAAGCAGGCTTCACCCGCGCAAAGAACGTGGTCAACATCATCATGAAAAACCTGATGGACTTTTCGATCGGTTCCATCGCGTTTTTCACGATCGGTTTTGGCATCATGTTTGGCCTGAACAGCTCCGGGTTTATCGGCACCTCCGATTTCTTCCTGGGGTGGAATGAGTATGGCGATGGCTTCGACAGCCAGTGGCCCTTCACGTTCCTCATCTTCCAGACGGTGTTTGCTGCTACGGCTGCTACTATCGTTTCGGGTGCAATGGCGGAACGGACGAAGTTCACCTCCTACCTCATTTACAGTGTGGCCATCTCGGCGTTCATCTATCCGGTCTTCGGTAGCTGGGCCTGGAACAGCCTCTTTGCCGATTCCTCCGGCTGGCTCGAAAACATGGGATTCCTTGATTTCGCTGGTTCCACGGTTGTGCACTCGGTCGGCGGTTGGTTGGCCCTCGCGGGTGCCATCGTCATTGGACCCCGTATTGGTAAATACGGCCCTGACGGTAAGGCCCGTGCCATCCCTGGTCACAACATGGCCCTCGGTGCCTTGGGTGTATTCATCCTCTGGTTGGGCTGGTTCGGCTTTAACCCCGGCAGCACGACAACGGGTGACGGAACGATTGGTTACATCGCGGTCACGACCAACCTGGCTGCTGCCGGTGGTGCGGTAGGTGCCATGCTCATGGCCTGGATCCTTCTGAAGAAACCCGAAGGTTCCATGAGTCTCAACGGTGCCCTGGCCGGTCTGGTTTCCATCACGGCTCCCTGTGATGGTGTTACACCTCTTGCCTCTATCATCATCGGCTTCATCGGTGGTGTGATTGTGGTGCTGAGCATTCTGGCCTTTGACAAGCTTCTCAAGATTGACGATCCGGTCGGTTGCATCAGTGTCCACGGTGTTTGCGGTGCCTGGGGTACCCTCTCCTGCGGTCTCTGGAATGTGGATTCCGGTCTCTTCTACGGCGGCGGCGTAAGCCAGCTCGGCGTACAGCTTGCCGGTATCGGTGCAGGCTTCGTCTGGGCCTTCGGTGCGGGTCTGATTCTCTTCCTCGCGATTAAATACACCGTGGGTCTCCGCGTGACCAAGGAAGAAGAAATTGCTGGCCTCGACGTGGGTGAACACGGCATGGAAGCCTACTCCGGTTTCCAGATCTTCAACAATCAGTAAGCCGCGACACACCTACCCTCGGAACGTTAGAAAGGAACAACCATGAAACTGGTTACCGCATATATACAGCCTGAAAAACTCAACGACGTAAAGCAGGCCCTCTACGAATCGGGCATCACCAAGATGTCCATCACCAACTCCCTCGGCTGCGGCCAGCAGGGTGGTTATCACGAGTCCTATCGTGGTGTCGATGTGGAAGTGAATCTCCTCAAGAAGATCCGCGTGGAAGTGGCGGTCAATGAGGACTTCGTAAAAGCCACGGTGGACGCCATTATCAAGGGCGCGAAGACGGGCAGCATTGGCGATGGAAAAATTTTCGTCACGGCCCTGGAAGAATGTATCCGTATTCGGACCGGTGAAAGCGGCATGGCGGCCATCGGTTAACTAGCGTTTGCGAGGTCCCAACCTCGCTCTCCAAGGGAGCGCCTCCCAAGCGCTCCCCCCATTGCCCAGGGGCGGCGTTCTACCCGGAACGTCGTCCCGTTGGGTTTTTAGGGGGAAGTCGGTTTCAGAAACCGGACCGGACGGGTGCGGTGGAGACAGCGGTTTCCCGTTTAAACAGTACGTGATGCGACTTCTGACTCCACTCCGGTGAATGCCTATCACCCACAAGTGCTTCGGCAAGGCCGCCGGCTTGAGGGTGGCCCCCCTGATTTTTCTCTTTGACCAAGTTGTACCTCTGTAATCGTCCTCCGAAATCCCGTCGTTGGGCAAGAAGACTTGGTCTCACATCCTCCTCTCAGGTATGCTCATTCCAAACTTTCCTTCCACAATAAAAAGGAACACGACCATGGAACGACGCGACTTTCTGGCAGGCTCCGCCCTCGCCGGTGCCGGACTTACCGCCTTGGGCGCAACAGGAGCAGAAACGACGATGAAGCGGGAATTCTATGAACATCGGACCTATCAGCTCCTGCCCGGCGGGCGGCGGGGTGCTATTCATGATTACCTGGAAAAGGCGGCCATCCCCGCGTGGAATCGTCATGGCCTGGGGCCCGTCGGTGTGTTTACGGGCGTCTACGGCGGTGAGTGGACGACGGTGGAAGTCCTTCTGACCCACCCGACATTGGAATCCGTCGTAACCGCCTCTGCCGCGTTGGGCGCCGACCCGGAATACCACAAGGCGGGCGCGGGCTTCGTTGATGCCCCGGCGAGTTCGCCCCAGTTTGTGCGCTACGAAAGCAGTCTCATGCAATCCTTCACGGGGATGTCTAAACTTGAGGTGCCGGAAAAGAAAGATCGCATTTTCGAAATCCGCACCTACGAAAGTCACAGCGTAAAATTCGCCAAGAAGAAAATCCACATGTTCAACGAGGGGGGCGAGATTGCCATCTTCCGGGAGACGGGCCTGACCCCCGTCTTCTTCGGCGAGACCCTGGTCGGTCCCCGCCTTCCCAACCTCACCTATATGCTCGTGTTTGACGACATGGCGGACCACGATGCCAGCTGGGCCAACTTCATCGGAAACGACAAGTGGAAAGCCCTCAGCGGTGACGCCCAGTATAAAGACACGGTGTCGAATATCCACAACCGGATTTTGCGGCCACTGGCGTATTCGCAGATATAAACCCCAGGGGACTGCCTTCGCCCTTCAATGTACGGTTGGATAGTGGATGAAATGGCGATCCGCTCAAATGGCATGGGGTGTGTTGGATATTCTGCGACTAACACGCTCTGTCTTGAGCTATGCTCCCCTACCGGTTTATCCTGCTTCGGTGACCCCTCCATGTACGAAACCGCTTGGGGCCAATAGCGGTTAGTTCCTCATCATAAGGATTTACAGCCATGCCGAGCTACGATAAGAATGTGAATCGTCGGGACCTGCTGAAGGGCTTGACCATCCTGCCTGCCCTGACGGCGGGCGCCGCGATGGCGGAAACGTCACGCCCCGCGACCGAGTTGCCCCCTCCCATTACGGTGCCCAACAAGGAAGGCCATGTAAACCGTAGTGCGGGCACGGTTTCCCCCGATGGTACCCAGGTGGTCGAGCATGCCCGAAAGCTACCGGTTCACCACGGCCGGGATGTCATCGTGTGTGGCGGTGGTCCGGCGGGTGTGGCGGCCGCTCTGGCTGCAGCTCGTAACGGCGCCCAAACCACCCTCTTAGAGGTGCACGGCTGTCTGGGCGGTGTGTGGACCGCGGGCATGCTGTGCAATATTCTGGACTATGGCAATAAGGCGGGCATCATGAAAGAGATTGAGGAACGTCTTGCGGCAGAGGGCAACGCCCCGCCCACCAACAAATTTACCTACGACCCAGAGTTGATGAAGTTTGTGCTGGAATCCATGTGTCTGGAAGCGGGTGTGGACATCCGACTGCAGACCCGGGTGGTTGGCGCCCTACGGGAAGAGGACAGCCTTTGTGCCGTGCTGACGGAATCCAAGGCGGGCCGGGAAGCGTGGACGGCCCACACGTATATCGACTGCACCGGTGATGGCGATCTGGGGGCCCAGGCGGGCTGTGCCTTTGACGTGGGCATCGATGAAAGTTGTGTCTGCCAACCCATGAGTCTTATGGCCCTTGTTACGGGTATCGATGCCGAAGCCATCACGC
>JAUIMA010000350.1 GCA_030432675.1 Candidatus Hydrogenedentota bacterium
TATCTATCAGTTTGATATCACCGGTGACGGCGGTGGGCAGTGGTACATCGTTATCGCCAATGGCGATGCCACCGTCCACGAAGGCACGTCGGAGAATCCCAGCATCACGATTACGATGGAAGCGTCTAACTTCATCAATCTGTTGCAGGGAAAACTCAATGGTCAGATGGCCTTCATGACCGGCAAACTCAAGATCAAGGGTGACATGGCCCTGGCGCTGAAACTGCAAAGTGTCTTCAGTCTCGGATAAACGTTCCAATCAGGGCGGAAACGGACGGTGTTCGTTTCCGCTTTTTCTTTGCGCGCTCCACGGACTGTGTGTGCTCGCCGGGTGTTCCGCCCGTCCTGCCCTGGAAGACGCTCCCCAATCGCTGACCACCCGTGACGGGGTGGCGCTGGTGGGGCATGCCTATCTGCCGTCTCAGGCCAATCCTCCCGGGCTGGTGCTCATCCATGGCGCAGGGGCCGACCGGCATCGGTGGGAGAGTTTTGCCGCCCGTGCCCAGCAGTGGGGCTATCTGGCCCTCACGGTAGACTTGCGGGGCCATGGTGAGAGCGCGGTCGAATCCGGGCCCTACGGCCATCATCGCCAGTTTAGCGACGCGGAGTGGCATTCGACGGCCTTAGATATTGACGCCGCCCTGGGCCGACTTCAGACGCTGGGTGCGGCCCCCGAGGATTTGTTTCTGGTGGGGGAGGGATTCGGAGCCAACCTGGCCCTGGACTATGCCCGCACCCATCGGGATGTGCAGGGCATCGTGTTGCTCTCGGCGGGCAAGACCTACCATGGGCTGGAAGCCGACGTACTCATGGCGGAATTGCGTACCCGGCCCAGCCTGCTGCTATGGTCAGAGCGGGACGATTACGCCGCCGCTACGGGGTCCTCACTGCAACGGGTGGCACCGGGTCATGTGGAAGTGCGGGTTTATCCGGGAACGGCCTTTGGAGCCGATATTTTCGACAGGGCACCGGAGTCTATCGGGCAAGTGCTGGTCTGGCTCGATCAAATGCGGGCGAAACCGGCTCCTCCCACCCTCTGAATGGTGTTCCAAAACGGCCCGCACCCCTTGGAAAAGTTGACACCCACCCCGGGGGAGCCTACAATATTCGAAGTACTACACGCCATCAGACTCCCCAAAACCATGGGAGTCGGCGAAATAAACCCAGGCGTTGGCTTGAGGAATACCACACGCCCGGGTGGTCATAGCGACCAAACCTGCGGACGGGTTGAGGTGGATACCCCAGACCAAGGGAGATGAATATGAAGCAAGCGCTCACGGAGTTGATCGATGTCATACTCCAGCGGTTGGAAGAAAACACGGACGGCCCCCCCACGGAAAAGGGAATGCGTTCCTGGCTTGCCGGGCAGGGATACAATAAGCGGGATATCGACGCGGCGATTCGGTTGGTCGGTGTGCAGTTCAATCAGCCGGCCCCCCGAGAAGATCGGGTCATCGGCTCGGTGCGCCAGCTATCCGCGACGGAATCGTACAAATTGACCATCGAAGCCCGGGATGCCTTGGCGCGCCTGGAGCTTTACGAGCTTATTGACCCCTATGAGCGTGAACTCATTCTGGAGCGGGTTTCCCAAATGGAGGGCATGGTCTCTCTGGAAGACCTGGAGTATCTCCTGAGCTGGTTTCTGGTCGGTACCCGCGACGTGGAGTCCCAGCAGACCCTGTTTCAGGTATTCGAAGGGCGCTCCGGCACGTTCCATTGAGGGCGACCCCCAAATTCTAATAAAAAATCCCCGCTGATGAACAGGTCATCAGCGGGGATTTTAGCGTTGTAGCGGTTACTCGCTGTCGGCGGCGGGCTTTTTGGCGGCCGCTTTCTTCTTCGCCGCAGGCTTCTTCTTGGCGGTCGCCTTTTTCTTGGTGGCCGCTTTCTTTTTCTTCGCCGGGGCCTTCTTCTTTTTTGTGCCCTTCTTGGCGGCCTGCTCTTCCAGGAGCTTCATGGATTCTTCCACGGTGATCTTGTCGGGATCTGTACCCTTGGGAAGCGAGGCATTGGTCTTGCCGTCACTCACATAAGGCCCATAGCGCCCGTCAAAGAGCTCTATCTTCGTCTCTGTATCCGGAATGGTGCCCACTTCCCGCAGGACCTTCTTCTGACGACCACGCCGTTTTGGCTGAGCCAGCAGGGCCAGGGCCTCTTCCAGCGTGGTGGTGAAAACCTCTTCGCCCGAGCCCAGGCTGCGATAGTCGCCATCATGGACCACATAGGGACCATACGGACCGACTGCGGAGCGGACCAGCTTGCCCGATTCCGGGTGGGTACCGATGTGGCGGGGCAGGCTTAAATACTTGAGCGCCACTTCCAGGGTAATGTCTTCCATGGGGAAACCACGGCCCAGACCGGCACGCTTCGGTTTCTTCTTCGATTCCTTGTCCACCTCGCCCAGCTGCACATAGGGGCCGTAGGGCCCGAGAATGGCATAAATGTTGGCCCCTGTCTCCGGGTCCTGGCCGATGGGTTCGTCGGCCTTGGCGCGGGCTTCCAGCAGACTCTCTGCCAGCTCTACCGTGAGTTCGTCGTAGGTGGTGCCTTCCGGGACAGACGCCGTATTGCCCGTGCCCCCTTCCCCTTTCTGGATGAAAGGCTGAGAGCGCCCCAGGCGCACCACGAGGGGCTGCCCGTCGGCCGCCGCCCCGATGGAAATCGTCGGGAATTCAATTTTCTCTAACTCGGACTCAATCTGAGGGGCGAGACCGCCGCCGAAATCCCCTTCGCCCTTGTAGAAGGCACGGAGAAAATCGACCCAATCCAGTTTGCCCTCGGCTATGGCGTCCAGAGCACTTTCCATACGGGCCGTGAACTTAAACTCCACATACTCCGCGAAGTGTTCGCGAAGTAAAAGGGTTACCGCAATACCCACAAAGGTGGGGGCCAGGGCCTTGCCGTGTTTTTCCACATAACCACGATTCTGAATCGTCGAAATCGTGGGGGCGTAGGTCGACGGACGGCCAATGCCTTCTTCCTCCAGGCGACGGACCAGTGATGCTTCGTTGTAGCGGGCCGGTGGCTTGGTTTCGTGGCTGAGGGCCTTGAGGTCTTCGATGATTGCCCGCTCAGCGGGTCCCACCCCGTCCCCTTCTTTAAGGGCGGGTAACTGGGTGTCTTTCTGACCGCTGTCGGCCACCTTCAGGAAACCGGGGAAGGTCACGACCGAGCCATTGGAACGGAGCGTTACCTTCTTGTCCCCCAGGGTGGCCTCAAAATCGATGGTCGTACGGAGCAGTTCGGCATCGGCCATCTGGGAGGAGATGGTCCGGTTCCAGATAAGGCGGTAGAGCTTCAGCTCATCGCCATGGATAATCTTGGCGGCCTGCTCCGGTGTACGGGACAGGTTGGTCGGGCGAATCGCTTCGTGCGCTTCCTGGGCCATTTTGGACTTGGTCGAAAACTGGCGCCGGTGATGGAAACGATCACCGTATTTGCCTTTGATGACCTGCTCGGCTTCTGCCAGGGCTTTGTTACTCAGCGTGACCGAGTCGGTACGCATGTAGGTAATCAAACCTTCGCGGTCGCCACCACCCAAATCGACACCTTCATAGAGCCGCTGGGCCACCCGCATGGTGTCCCGGGGCGAAAAGCCGAGGATGGAACTGGCCGACTGTTGGAGCGTGGACGTAATAAAGGGCGCATAGGGCCGGAGTTTGGCCTCTTTCTGCTGCACGTTGGCCACGCGCCAGGGCACGTTTTCTTTCAGGGCCGCACAAAGGTCGGTGGCTTCGTCTTCTTTGACCCAGCGGACCTTGTCGGACTTGAGGAGGCCGGTGGTTTCGTCGAAATCTTTACCCGACGCAATTTTCTGCCCTTCTACTTCCACGAGGGTCGCGGTAAAAGGGAGTTCATCGGCCATGAGGGTGGCTTCGATGTCCCAATAGGTGGCTTTATGGAAGGCGCGGCGTTCTTCTTCGCGCTCTACCACCAACCGGACCGCCACGCTCTGCACGCGGCCTGCGCTCAATTGGGTGCGCACTTTTTTCCACAACACCGGGGAAAGGGAATAGCCAAAGAGGCGATCGAGGATGCGGCGCCCTTCCTGGGCACGGACCAGTTCCTGGTTTACATCCCGCGGGTTGGCGATGGCTTCGTTGATGGCTTCCTGCGTGATTTCGTGGAAGACGATCCGTTTTACCGGCACCTTTGGCTTCAGAATCTCCAGCAAGTGCCAGCTGATGGCTTCTCCCTCGCGGTCTTCATCTGTCGCCAGCACCACTTCATCGGCGTTCTTGAGCGATTTTTTCAGCTCGGCAATCTGTTTTTTGCTATCCGCTTGGACCACATAGACCGGCGCAAAATTGTTCTCCACGTCTACGGCCATGCGCGCCCAAGGCTTTTTCTTGATCGCCGCCGGGATTTCATCGGCCCGACTCGGCAGATCCCGCACGTGGCCGTAGCTGGCGAGCACGGTGTGGTCTTTGCCAAGAAACTTCCCGATGGTCTTCGCTTTTGCCGGGGATTCTACAATAACCAGTTTCAATGGGTCTTCCTTATTATACGGGTCGTCTACCGATGCTCCCCTGCCGCGTGCGCGGGATACCGGCCAAACATGGGTCGTTAACGGGAGACAGTAACACCTTCTCCGGCCCCGGCTCAAGTCGTGGGAGGGGGCCACATAGTCCCCGAGGGACGCGAACCCGGCCCCCGCGATGGCGGAGACCAGGGTTTATTATTTTATACATCTGCCGATATACAGGGTATGCGCACGGCGTCTCCCGCGTCAAGGGGTGTGTGGTTAGTGTCTGCTAATAAACGACTTATATGGCCTCAAACTGTTTGTGGATCTTGATGTTTTCGCTCCCTTTCGGCAGAATAGAAGGCAACGTGTGAACCTATGACCCAGATCCCTATTCTCCAATTCGTAAATTATCTCCGGGTGGAACGAAATTATTCGCCCCACACCCTCCGTGCCTATCGTCATGACCTGGACCACTTCTGTTCCTATATGGTGCATGGTGCGGCCTGCCTGGAAGATAAAGAAGGGGAACTCAATGTCTCCGCCTCTCTGGATATTCTCCAGCAGGTGGACAAACAGGATATTCGAGCCTACCTCGCCCATATCCAGACCCGGGGACTTTCCCCCCGCACCACCGCGCGCAAGCTGGCGTCCCTCCGCGCTGTCTACCGTTACCTGGTGCAATCCGATTTCCTGACAGAGAACCCCGCAAAAGCCGTAAAGAGTCCGTCTCTTTCCCGTGACCTCCCCGACGTGCTATCCATCCCGGAGGTGACTGCGCTACTCGAAGCGCCCGACGGCGAAAAGCCCCTCGGAGTTCGAGATCGTGCCCTCCTGGAGACCCTGTACAGCAGCGGTGCCCGGGCCAGCGAGATACGGAGCGTGGCCCTGCCCGATCTCGATATGGCGCAAAGTACCATGCGGGTCTTTGGTAAACGAAAGAAAGAGCGAATCGTCCATCTCGGTCGCTATGCCCGGGAGGCCCTCGACAAGTACCTGCGGATACGCCCGACCCTCGGAAAGCCCGACCACGATACCCTCTTCGTCAACTTCCGCGGCGGGCCTCTAACGACCCGGAGTATCCAGCGGGTGGTGGAGCACTATGTGCGGCAGGTCTTGCCGGGACGCAGAGAAATATCCCCCCACACCTTGCGACACACCTTCGCGACCCACATGCTCGACGGTGGCGCCGATCTACGGACGGTGCAGGAACTGCTCGGCCATGAGAATCTGTCTTCGACCCAGATTTATACCCACGTCAGCATCGAGCGCCTGCGCCAGGTCTACGAGACCGCCCACCCCCATGCGTAGGGAATGTTGAATTTATAATAGTGAATAGTGAATTTGGAATGGGGGTGTGTAGAGGTTGACCCGTCGTTTGAGAGCTTGACCTGCCATTTGCTACCCCAACGACGGGACGGCCACGCCCTGTTGGGTACTACCAGCTTCTGCATAATCACCAGCAGTCCGTAGTGACCTTCACTGACCCGATGTCACGATGGGCGAGACGGTCCCTGAGTAGGGACTGCCGCGCCCCGTGACTACACGTAACGGCAGACACGTAGCCTCCCGTTGAGGGATATGTACGACACACTTGACGGAGACGGCGGTGGCTGTCCTGTCGTTGGCGAGGATGGCCCGCCGCGAGCCTCGCCAACGACGGGACATCCACGCCCTGTCGGGTGGCCTTCCCGGTCACGACAACACGAGCAGTCCGTATCCGCCGCCATCAACCGGATATCACTATGGGCGAGACCGTCCCTGCGTAGGGACTGCCGCGCCCCGTGACTACGCGTAACGGCAGTCACCCGCTCACCTACTGAGAGAGATGACCTGCGCACTTGAACGGAGACGGCGGTGGCTGTCCTGTCGTTGGTGAGGATGGCCCGTCGCGAGCTTCGCCAATGACGGGACATCCACGCCCTGTCGCGTGGCCTTCCCAGCCACGACGAAACGAGCAGTCCGTAAGCCGCAGCCATCCACCGGATATCACTATGGGCGAGACCGTCCCTGAGCGGTTTCCGTCTCTACTTCACCCAGTAGTCCGGCAGGCCCGCTTTGGTTTCGGCGAGGATTTCGATGACGGCGCGGCACTTGGCGTTGGTGAGGTGAAGCAAGTCGGGTGTGGGCTCGACGCCGGTGAAGATATTCCACAGACGTTGGTAGACGTAGTCCCGCACGGGTGCGGGCAGGTGGTCGAATTGTTCGGAGTAGATGAGGAAGCTCAGGGGATACACAAAGAGGCGACTCTCGAGATCCAGTTCCCGGAGAGAGCGGCCCTGACTGTCGCGGGGGCCTCGGGCGGCGAAGACTGCCGCATAGTCCGACGTGCCGGCGATGGGGTCATCGAGTTCCACCTCCTCCGCGAAAATCATATAGTCCACCAGCTTGTCGCCCAGGTTTTTCACGATGCGGGCGCTGGATTCGGAGAGG
>JAUIMA010000351.1 GCA_030432675.1 Candidatus Hydrogenedentota bacterium
TCCTTCAGATCGACTTCTCTGGCGTGAGGCTAAACGAGTTGGATTTCAAACGATGGCGAACCCAGATAGGTTACTAGTTGCTGCCTTGTGTGGGCTATTTCTATTTGCGCTAGTCGTTGTTCCAAGTGCAATTTACTCGATGACACCCCATCGTAATTCAGCGAGCCAGTTAAGCGTGGAGAAGTCTGACGAGAGCCTCTTGGAATTGCAGGGAAAACTTCGAATAGGAATGCCGAGGTCCGAGGTCAACAGACTTGTTGTCAGCTATTCGGATAGGCTGAGCAACAGTCTTAGTAGCAACTGGATTGCTGTTTCTTACAACCCGCAAGATTCCGATTCGGATGGAAGAGTGCTCCGAATATTTTTCAACGATGCGGGTTTAGTCGAGAGATTGGTACTCTGAGGGGCTTGGAGAGTTCTGAGTCCTGTGAAAGGGGTGGTGCATCGATGTAGCGTTGCAGGGTATACGTTTGGCAGATGAGGCTACTGCCACCGGGACAGGAACGCGCATTGGCGTGGTGGTGGTGGCAGCGGAGTCGGTGGGCTGGCTCGACGTCGTATTGGGATACATCGGGATTTCGTGCGCGATACCGTCCCGTGATTTGGGCCTACGGAGCGCCGACGGCTCAGTGACATTGGTGCTAATGAAATAGGGGTGGTAGGGTCAGTCGCCTTTGGACCCCATCACGGGGAAAGCAGACGGGGGTCGGGTGAAAAGGGCGTGGCCGCGCCGACAGTGATTTTTCCGAAGGCGGGGTGCGCGGGATTGAGCAGATAGTTGTATTCCCCAAGTGTTACGGCGCTGGGAACGCGGAGGATGGCCGACGAGCCGCGTGCAACCCAGTGGTCACCGATTTGTTGGGCTGGCGTGTCGAGGGCGGGGCGATTCCAGCCGGAGGGTAATGACTCCGGCGGTAGTTCCTCGATCAAGCGTTCGGGGAAGGTGACGGAAAGGACCACATAGCGATCTTCCAGTAGCGCATAGTCTTCGAGATGGACCAGTAACTCGAGGGTGGCGAGGGAAAGGCTACTGGATACGTAGACGATAGGGGTGCCCACGGAGTTCCAGCGTCCCCCATAGAGGCGTGCGCCTTCTCCGTCGAATGCGGTTTTGGCATACTTGCCTTGGGTGATGCGGTAGGCGTGACACGTCACGAAAAGACTCCGTGCTCAATCCTTCCCAACAGGCGCCGGACCTCTTCCGCGCCCAGCTCTGTTTTGCAGTTGTCCAGGGGGGAGGTGCCGCTCAGGGCCCGCTTGGGGGTGGCAAACCATTTCCGCGCCTTGTCTAGATCGTCGAAGACTTCCAGCGTTTTCTGAAAGACCGAAGCAACACGAAAGAGGCGCTCCGACTCGTCGGGCTTGAAGGTGTCGCGGCGGGCGAGGGTTCGCATAGGAATCTGAATGACGCGCCCCAATTCTTCATTGGCGATTTCGACCACCGCTTTGAACTGTTCGAAGGCGCTGCGGTCGAGCCCTTTCTCCAGGATGGCCTTGACCAGGGCCAGCGAAACGGTGTCCGCGTCGGCATAATTGCGGGTCAGATTGCTCAGAACCGTGCCGTACCAGGCGGCCGCACTCTTAGGGGAATGGATGACCCACGTGGACTTGCGCCGGAACGCGGAGCGACGTGCCTTTTCGCTGGGAAACGATTCCCAGTGTTCCAGGGTGATTTTTTTGGAAGCGGAACCTGCCATATGGCTAATTGTACCCCGCCATATGGCAGGAGTCAATGAGGCGGTTGTTTTCTTCCGTGTGCCTTGTGTCGAAGACGTAGAAAACGCGCCGTGGCGCGATTGTCCAAGTTCCTTGTCGGAATGAGGTGGGGGCACGGGCTTTTGGGCTTCTCGCTGCCGGTCGAGTGGGGGAAGGTGGGGGTGCCCTTTGTCTCGGACAGGAGTGTCCAAGCTCCTTGTTTCGGAAGGGACTGCCATCGCGCGGAGAATCACGTTAGGTAGCGTGCGGACGGGGATGTAGAGACGGTTTTAGTCGATGAAATGCGCGCGTCGAAGCGCGAAGCTGTACCGGCAGTATGGGGAGACGGGGTGGGGGGTATTCACGGAATTGATATTGCGCATCCGCTACCGCCACCGCAGGCAGGAATCTCTGCGCTCCTGTGGGTCTACAGTCACCCCGTGCCTTTCACGGCGCCATCGCCATCGGTTGCGCGCCACGAGTCCCTCAAAAAGTCGGGATTCTTGTTGAACAAACGTCTCCTAAAAAGCTATACTCTCCATCCCTTGCCGGAGTGGCGGAATTGGCAGACGCACCGGATTCAAAATCCGGCGCTGGTAACAGCGTGGGGGTTCAAGTCCCCCCTCCGGCACCATTGAAAAACCGCCCGCCCCGCAATTGCACCGACCGTGTGATTGCGGGGCGTTTTCGTTGCGTGGGGCACGCAATCGCCACGGGCAAATGATGACGCTCGTTTGAACCGGCCCCGTCCCCTTGATACACTCAGTTTCCATGAGTAGTAACGATCCGGCTGTAGATGCGTTTTCTTCTGCTGCGTCCCCACCCCTCGCGGGGCCCGACGCGGTTTTGGGTCGTCGTGCCTTTCTGGGGCAGGTGGGTATGGCCACCGGTGTCGCGCTGGGGGCAACGTTCCCCACAAACGCCCAGGCCGAAGAATCCCCGACAGAAGCCATCAAACGTATCGTAGCGGCCCGCCAGATTATCAACGTTCATGAGCACGTCCAGGGCGAGGCCAATACGGAAACGCTCCTGCGTGAAATGGATTCCCTGGGCATTGGGCGCACCATCCTCGTGGGCAGTCCGTGGTTCACCTTATCGCTCTACGAGCAGGCGGGCTTCACACGACATGACGAAAATAATGCGGCCATCGTGGCCATGGCCCGGGCACATCCGGATCGCTTTGAAGCCTGGCCCACGGTGAACCCCCTCGAGGCGGACAAAGTCGACAAGTTGAAGGCCCTGGTCGAGCAGGGGGCTACGGGGGCCAAACTGTATCTGGGGCATGGCTACACGGCCTCCCGACGGAACACGTATATTTTTCATCCGATTGCGATGGATGATACGCGGATGATGGGGCTGTACGAATACCTGGCAGCAGCGCACCTGCCCGTCTGTTTTCATGTGAACCCGGCCAAGCCGGGGTTCATGGATGAGTTTGTGACGGTGTTACGGCGCTTCCCTGACCTTAAGGTAAACACGCCGCATTACATGCTATCTTCCATGGTGCACTCCCGCCTCTATGAAATGTTGGAGACATTTCCTCATCTGATGGTAGATATCAGTTTCGGGCACGATGATTATCTCCGGACGGGACTCCAGCGTATTTCCTCGAGCACGGGCGCGTTTCAACGGCTCTTTAGCACGTTCCCCGAGCGATTTCTCTTTGGTACCGATTACGTGGTCACCAGCCTCCGTCCCCATAGTCACGACTGGTATGCCGAGCGCACCCAGGCCTATCTCGATATGTTGAGCCGCCCGACCTATACGACGCCGCTCTTGCCGGGGCGCACCCTGAATGGCCTGGCCCTGTCGCCCCACCTGATAGAGAATTTGCTCTACCGAAACTACGGGGCCTTTCAGCGGAGTCAGCCGGAAGGAACCGTGATCGCGCGAGAATTGGCGTGGGGGAGGTTACGGGTGCCTTCGGTGAACCGGGCCCCAGGGGAAGCCTTGGATCCGCCTGCCCGTCGCCGCCGCCGTCGGGGATAAGTGGAGAACCGCGTTGCGGGGCCGCTTCAGGGTATGAAATAATTCTATCTACGATGCGAAAGAACCGTAATTTGCCCACCATCGCGAAAGGGAGGCACACCTATGAGTCATGAATTGGATAAAGACACCCGGATGTGGGCCATGATTTGCCATCTGGCGGGGTTGGCGGGCTACCTGATTCCCTTCGGGAATGTCGTGGGGCCACTAATCATTTGGCAGGTCAAGCGGGAAGAGTCCCCGTTCATCGACGAAAACGGGCGGGAAGCACTGAATTTCCAGCTGACTTATCTGCTCTATTTCCTGGTGTGTATCTTGTTAGTATTTGTCATCATCGGCGTGTTCTTTATTTTCCCCCTCGTAATCGCGAACTTCGTGTTCATGATTGTCTCTGCGGTGAAGGCCAACAATGGCGAAACCTATCGTATCCCCTTCATAATCAGATTTTTCTGAGGATTCGTTCCTTTCATTGGTTCTGAATGGTTTTCCGACCGGGCTTAACAGGCGTTAAGTCCGTCGGTTTTTGTTTTATTAGGGTCAATTGCCCCCGGAATTGCTGCTCGACGTGCTTTCGTCCGGGCCCTTGGAGATATCCAAATTGCGTTATGGTAGTGTAATTATTGGTTTATGTGTGTTTGTTTCTGTTCTGTCGGGGTGCGTGAGCACAGGTCCTGCGCGGGATGATGACGGCGTGGTTATCTTTGACCCGGTGCCGCCCCAATCCGTACAGACCCAGTCGCTACGCGATGTGCGTTTTCGTCGGTTTGCCAGCGAAGAGACTCACGTTCAGTCGGAATGGGTTAGAGAGCCCTCCATCTGGCCAGTCAATCACCCTGAGCGAACCGTCATTTCCCGTTTTGGACCCCGGGGACGGTCTCGAAAGATGCATCGCGGCATTGATATTAAAGCGCCCCGTGGTGCCATTGTGGTGGCGACCGCCGATGGCACGGTGGTGAAGGCAGGCCGGAGCAGCGGTTACGGGAATTATATTGAAATGGACCACGGAGACGGAGTTAGCTCCGCCTATGGGCACTTTGACGAAATGTGGGTCAGTGAGGGCGATGTGGTGCGTCAGGGCACGCCTATCGGCAGCGTGGGGGCCACGGGCAATGCCTCCACACCCCATGTGCACTATGAAGTCCGCATCGATGCCCAGGCCTATGACCCTTGGCTCTTTCTTCCAGCAATCACGGAGTGACGCGCTCGGGAAACTGTACCATCTTGATGTGATTTCTACCGGCGTGTTCCCATGAAGCTCCCCTTCGGGGCACCGTTTACGTTAAGTCGGCCATACATTCTTCAAGGAGTAGCACCTATGCACGGCGGCAAGTTGGTAGGACAGACACTCAAGGCAGCGGGGGTGGAGTGTGTATTCACCCTGAGTGGCGGCCATATTATGCCCATCTATGATGGCTGTACCGATGAAGGTATCGCCATTATCGATGTGCGCCACGAGCAGTCGGCCGCCCATGCCGCCGATGCCTGGTCCCGGGTGCGTCCCGGTAGCATTGGTGTGGCCCTGGTAACGGCCGGGCCGGGGGTGACGGATGCGGTGACGGGGGTTGCCAACGCCTGGCGGGCCAATTCCCCCATGCTGCTTATTGGCGGCCAGGGGCCCTTCGCCAACCGTGGCAAGGGTTCTCTTCAGGAAATGGACCATGTGGCCCTCATGAAGCCCATCACCAAGTGGGCGGACGCGTGCTATGAGACGGAGCGCATCCCCGAATACCTGGAGCTGGCCATGCGCCATGCCGTTTCTGGTATACCCGGGCCCTCGTTTCTTGAGCTGCCGATGGATATCCTCATGAGCGAGGCCCGGTGGGAGGTGCCGATTCCAAATATCCAGACCCGCCCTCCGTCCATTTCGCCCGCACCCGAGCCCGTGGCGGCCGCGTTGGACGTCCTGGCGTCAGCCGAGCGCCCCATGATGATGGTGGGCACCAGCGTGAAGTGGTCTCAGGCCCAGGATGCCCTGCACCGCTTTTTGGAGAAAACCCATATCCCGGCCTATGCCAATGGCATGGGGCGCGGCATGTTGCCCCGGGACTCCGAACTGCTCTTCAATCGGACCCGTCGTCAGGCCATGGAGGCATGCGATGTGATTGTGCTTGCCGGGGCCGTCTTGGACTTTCGCCTGGGCTTTGGTCAGTCCATTCCCAAAGAAGCAAAGATCATCCAGCTCGAGATGGACAACACGCTCATTGGTCAAAACCGGTCTACCGACGTGGCCCTCGTGGGTAATCTCGCCTGCACCCTGGATGCCATGACGGCGGCCCTGGAAGCGCGGGGTACGGCCATCGACTTTAGCGACTATGCCAAGACCCTGCGGGTGGTGGAAGACGAGAAAGCGGCGGCTGTGGCCGCGAGCGCTTCCAACAATGACCAGGTGCCCATCCACGCCGATCGCCTCTGTCGGGAGATTGCCAACTTCGTGAATGACGACATGATTATCGTGGGGGATGGGGGAGACATTGTGGCCAAGACTGCCAAGGTATTGCCGGTCCCCAAGAACGGATTCTGGATGGACCCCGGCCCCCTGGGGACCCTCGGTGTGGGCATGCCCTTTGCCCTGGCGGCCCAGCATGCCCACCCGGACAAACGGGTACTCATCGTCTATGGCGATGGCAGTTTCGGTCTCAACGGCTTCGAGTATGACACGGCCATTCGCTTCAATTTACCCATCGTGGGCATCGTCGGAAATGACGCGGCCTGGGGTCAAATGATGCGCCCTCAATTGGCTTTCTATCCGGAAAAGCCGGCCGTGGCCACCCAGCTCAATTACACCCGCTACGACAAGATTGTGGAGGCCATGGGAGGGCATGGGGAATACGTTACGGAGCCGGACCAGATACGGCCGGCACTGGAGCGTGCCTTTGCCTCGGGTAAGGCGGCCTGTATCAATGTGGAGATAGAGCGCGACCTGGCCTTTGGCGGTGGAATCTATGTCTAGGCTCTCTGGCGGTGGCATCTTCTTGGGGTGTTCAGAATTGAAACGATAGTGCCTCGGAGAAGAATCGTGGTGTTCCCCGGTGACCGTAACGGGCTGCTGGAGTTCTTGGGTGTTGGGTGTCCGTGCCTTCCGAAAGGTGGACACGGGGCCCGCGAGATGGCGACGGGAGCCTGGGTAAGGTCCAATCTGGCGGGGTGAATCTGACGTAGATGAGAGATATTATCAGACGTTGAGTGTCTCTTGATGGACAGGGGAAGGG
>JAUIMA010000352.1 GCA_030432675.1 Candidatus Hydrogenedentota bacterium
AGACGCATAGCGACCAGGAGGGAGGCATCTTTTTTATGACGAACGGCATCACCGGGCGAGTCGCCCATGGTGATAGCCTGGGACGCGTGGACGATCTTAATATCGCCCCGTTTGGGGTGGGCCGCCAGTTTTTCCTGGAGAACGGCCTCATCACCAACGAGGATGATTTGCGTATCGCGTTCCAGACTGGCCTGCACCGCGCCTTCGATTTCAACATCGGGCGCGTTGTCGGACCCCATAGCATCGACAGCGATTCGCATCAGGAGATCTCCGCGTGGCTGCCTTTAGTCTTCGTCAACGTTTACGATGAGCCGGTCTTTATAGTGGCCACACTTGGGGCAGACCCGGTGCGTGGGGATGCGCTCGCCGCAGCTGGGGCATTCCACCAGGTTGACGGGCGTCAGGGCGTGGTGGGAGCGACGCATGTTCTTTTTGGCTTTACCCGTTCTTCTCTTAGGTACAGGCACGGTATTACTCCTTGTGATTACGATTCCGGCAGGTCGGGGAACATGTCTTTCAGTCCCGCAAACCCGCTATTCGTTGTTGGTGTTTCTTCACTATCTTCATCGCAGGAACACGGTGACGTGTTTCGGTTCCCACCACACACGGGGCAGAGTCCTTCACACGTCTCACTGCAGATAAATTTTGTTGGTGCCGCCAGGGCGACCTCGTCCCAGACCGGTCGGGTCAGGTTGATTTCGCTGCCCTGATAGGTAAATACTCCCAGCGCCTCTTCGTCCTCGTCACTCTCCGCCGCCGCTTCATCGATCATCTGCTGAAGGAAGTCTTTTTCCGGTCCCTCTTCAAAGGTCCACGTGACTTCCACCTCAAAGGGCAACGCGGCCCGTTCCAGACACCGATCACAGGTGTCGTTAAACGTGCCGGTGATGACGCCGCGGAACAGATACTGATCTATAAGCGGGGTCATCGTGCCGCGAACCCGAACCGGACCCACGGGGAGATCATCTATCTCCTTGGGCTTCAGGGAGTTGGCAGAAACTTCGACGTCCACGGACAGGCCATGATCCGTGATGGTAATTAATGGAATTTCTAACGTGCTCACGAATCTTTCACCTTCCACGAGGCGCAGCAAGCCAGAAGTCTATCAAACGAAGACAAGTCCAGTCAAACACTTAAGGGGTATAAAGTTAGCACGCGACGGTGTCTGGACAGGGGGTCAAGGCGTCGCGCGAAACGGTACGGAGCATGCTGCGTCGGGCATTATATAACACGTGGGGTGGTCAATGCCTCGTTCGGAGAGTTTTGCCCGAATTTGTGCCAGTCCCGTGGGAAGATCAGGGACCTTGATGGCCCCCAGCGCGTTTACGTTCTCGATGGATAATTCCGTAATGAGTCGTGCGCCCCGGGCCTTTTCGAGGGTCGAGAGGGCGGTTTGGCCATTTATTTCGGCATGTTGGCGCAGGGCCGTGATGATAGCCGCGGTGCTACCGAGCGAAAGCCACTCGGAAAACTTGTTTCCGCCAAAGCCTTCGGGCGCCGGGGCCGCCAGCAACAGGAAGCCCCCGGGCTTCAACACCTGGAAGGCGTTATAGAGTGCCTTATGGCTTTGCACAAAGTTTTTGGCGGTTCCCGCCGATGCGATGACGAAATCTGCGGTCTCCTCAAAGGGCACGTGAAACAGGGCAGACGCGGCTTCGCAGGCCGCACGATGGGCGGCCTCCAGCTCGCCCGCGACGAGGTGCGCGATTGCGCCATCCCGGTTAAGCACCGTATTAATCAGAAATACCGAGGGCCCGAGGCGCGCACCTTCTAACATGTCTTCCGCTACGGGGTTGCCTTCCAGGCGCCCAATCGCCACCGCTGGGTTCAGGCGGGGGGCCGTGGGGTGCAGGTTAAGGGCATGATTTGCCGCGATAGTCTTCGTGCCGGCGATTCCGGGCACGATGGACTTGCGGCCACCGCCGAAGCCACCAAAATAGTGGAGGACGACCGTGCCGGTAGCGATTACGTGATCCGCGTCGAGGGCGCGACGATTGATATAGACCGGCGTGCCCCGGGAGGTGGTGCCACAGAAGCCGTGCTGTGTGGCGTCGTGGGGATCGTGGGAGAAGGCCCGTTCCTTAAAACGGTCATGGGTGGACGGCCCGAGTATTTCCCGCTGTTCTTCCGGCGTGGGAGGGCGGTGGGAGCCGGTGGCAAATAAGAATGAAATGGCGTTGTCTTCGATGCTCTGGTCGTTCAGTGCGGCGATTAGCGTGGGTAGCACGTAATGGATACCGGTCTTGCGAAAGCTGTCCGAGACGATAATCAACACCGTCTCACCCTGGCGGAGACGGGCGGGGAGCGGTGGCGTGTGGAGGGGATTTCTCAAGGCGGAACGCAGCGTTTCTTCCGGATCGGCCAGGGCGGGGGCATCGGCAGTACGGAGGGTCGCGAGCACGGTAGCCCAATCGAGCGTGCCGTGCAACGTGTGGGTTCCGTAGGGGAGAGTAAAGTCCATAGCGGTGTAGTTCCTTCAGATGCGACCGATAGGTCTATGATCCCACGGGGTCCGGGTGCCGGTCAATTTCCGATTCGAGGAGGGAGATGGCAGACCGCCTATCAGACTGACAGTTTTTGTCACAAACCGAAAAAAAATGGCAGGGCCGTTTTCGGCGTTCAGCGGGTCGAATGTGGAAAGACCGTCCCTAAGTAACTGGACGGAAACGATTTGTTGGTGACCACACCGTCGGTGCGCCAAATTGGCACGGCCTTTGCAATATGGAAGCCAAGATTTGAAATGACGCGGAGATGGAAACCGAGGTGGTTTTCATTGAAGGTTTAGTAAACAGTACAAGGAGGATTCGCCATGAAAAAAGCTAACCAGGGTTTCACGTTGATCGAACTGATGATTGTTGTTGCCATTATTGCCATCATTGCGGCCATCGCCATTCCCAACCTGCTTCGTTCGCGGATGCAGTCCAATGAATCCAGTGCCATTGGTAACCTGCGGACCATCGTAGGTGCCGAAGTGGCCTACCACGCGGCCAACTATGCGTATACAGTAGATTTCGCCGACCTGACCGGTGCCACGCCTTCGTATCTCGATGGTAACTGGGGCGGCACGAAGAGCGGCTACAACTATGTCCTCGGTGGTGATGCCAATGCGTTCACGGCTAACGCCAACGCGGCGGCCTATGGCACTACCGGCGGTAAAGGCTTCTTCACCGACTCCAGCGGTGTGATTCGATATGCGGACGGTGCCGATGCGGATGCGACGAGCAATCCCATCGGTGAATAATCCACCGCAGTAAAGCAGCTCCTTTAGTTCGCGCGCGCCAGGCCTCCGGGTCTGGCGCGCGTCGTTATTTCAGGTTCCTGGTCAGACCGTGGGGGCACCGGGTTTCATGAACAGGGGGGTGCATGGCAGTAACCGTAGTCCGAAACAACACGCGACGGATGACAATCCCCGGTAAATGCCGATGAGTTCTTTTTAACGGCCATCCAGAGAGGTGGCCCATGAACCCTTTTTATTGGCGTGTGGGTCTGTGCTACTGTTTGGAAGTTTTTATTTTCCGTCGGGGCGTGTAAACAGGACTTTTGTACACAGTAGGAGACCTTGAGGTATGAAAAGCATTGTCGCGTTGGGTGTGGTGGTCACGGCGCTATGGTCCGGTGTGGCCGGGGCTGAAAAGGCCCGCGATACGCCATTTATCCAGGAGTATCATGAGCCCTATCCCGTTTCGGGCGTGAGTGAAGCCAACGATGTGCGGGCCATTGCCGTGGACTCTGGGGGCACGGTCTACACCGCCACCCGTGTCGGCGCCTATCGGCTGGTCGGGGCCACCTGGCACCAGATTCCGGGGGTGGTCGAAGGGGAATGCTTCGACGTGCTGGCCACCGAAGACGCGATCTGGGTCGCCGCCTGGAGTGGCGTTTACCGTGTGCGGAACGGCGCGGGCGAGCGGGCGGGTGAACTCACCGTTCCTGTGAGCGTGTTGGCATCGGGCCCGGAAGGGGTGGTAGCCATGGGGCCAGATGGTGCCTGGACCTTCAACGGTGAAACCTGGAAGGCCATGGAGGCCGACTGGTCGCGGAACTTCAAAGACCTGTTGGCCCTACCCAATGGCGATTTGTGGATGGGCACCTGGACGGGGCTTTACCACCAGAGCGATGCCACGGGATTGCGTCGCTATTTTGAGCCGGAAGAAATCACTTCAGGGGCCGTGAATGGCCTTGCGGTCGCGCCCAATGGACAGCTTTGGGTGGGGTGCTGGGGTGGCATCACAGTCTTGGAAAACGGCGCCTGTGTCCGTCAGATTACGACGGCCGACGGCTTGCCCTATTGGGATGTGCGCTGTATGGCCTTCGCACCCGATGGCACCCTCTGGGCCGGAACGCGGGAAGGCATCGGCCGTTATCGCGACGATGAAGCCTGGGTCACCCAGAATAATGGGAGCAAGTGGTCCTTGCGCCACAGCAAACGCTGGCTGCTGGACGATGAGGTGCGGGATATCGCCTTCGATGCCGACGGTACCGCGTGGATTGCGACGGCGAAGGGCGTGAGTGCCATCAAGCGGAAGACGATGACGCTGGCGGAGAAGGCGGCCCACTACCAGACCATCCTGGAGCAGCGCCACGTGCGGCCGCCGGGTTTTGTGGAGAAGTGCCTGTTTGCGCGCCCCAACGACTTTTCTGAGTGGTCCCCCCGTGATGATGATAACGATGGGGAGTATACGGCCCTCTATCTGATGATGGAGGCCTTCCGCTATCAGGTCACCAGGAATCCCGAAGCCAAGGCGAACGCAACCCGTGCCTTTGAAGCCATCAGCTTTCTCCACGAGGTGGCGGGCAACACAGGCTTCTTCGCACGCACGGTGGTGCCCACCAGTTGGACCCACAAACACGATCCCAACACCACGTTTACGGAGGAAGAGGTGGCGGCACGTCGGGTACGTGATCCCCGTTTCCGCTACGTAGAGCGGCGGTGGCGTCCTACCGACGATGGAAAATGGCTGTGGAAGGGCGACACCAGTTCCGATGAAGTGAACGGTCACTTTATGGGCTTCTATTGGTTCCACGAACTCGTGGCCGATGAGGCCCAGAAGGCTCAGATTGCCGACCTTATCACGACCCTGACGGACTATATCATGGAGAATGGCTACACCTTCGTGGATCCTGAAACGGGAAGATATACCCGCTGGGGGGTATGGAGCGAAGAAATCTTCCAGGAGAACCATGACTGGTGGGTCGAGAGCATCATCAACCGTTTCGAGGTGCTCGCCTACCTGCGCATTGCCTACCACGTTTCGGGCGATGAGAAATATATGCGGGCCCACCGTCGTTTTATTGAAAAGCACGGCTACGGCGAATACCTGCGCCGCCCAAAGGCCCACCGCATCTCAGAGCAAAGCCGCATCGACGATGGCATGGTCTATGAACTCGGTCCCATTCTCTACCAACTGGAAACAGACCCCGCGCTGCGCGCCCTTTTGCTCGAAGGTCTGACGTGGGTTTATGAATTTGTGGAAGAGGACCAAAGCCCCTACTTCAATTTCTCCATGGCACTCTGTGGCGGGGCCGAAACCCGGCTCGAGGAGAGCATGGCCTTCCTGCGCGACCAACCCCTGGACCTGCGCCAATGGGTGGTGGACAACAGCGTGCGGGAAGATATCACGCTGGTGCGTCGGCCCATGCAGGATGCCCTCCAGACGAGCCGCATGGTGCCCCCCAGTGAGCGGGGTGTCATGCGCTGGGATAAGAACCCGTGGGAATATATCTCGGGCGACTTTGCCCACCCCGATGGCCTGCTCGAAAGCAGCGGCGTCTTCTGGCTCATGCCCTATTGGCTTGGGCGCTATATGGGGGTGATTGAAGGGCCGTGACACATTTCGGGACCGGGTATGCGATCCGTAGAATCGCGACCGGGGACCCGACCCGATAAGTCTTCAGGGCGGCACTTCCACATGGGGGTGCCGCCCGAGTTTCTTGCAGGGGTCCCACTCCTCCTCGGTTAACCGGATAGTCTACACGAATTCCCGGACCTGTTTTGTATGAATGATTACAATAATTTAATCCGGACGTGTCAGAAATCATGTTACAGTTGAGGAGGTAGTTGGTCGGGTGTGGTGGCCTCCACAGGAGTCTCCCACGCGCTGTGTGTCGTCCTGATTTGGAGCGGATTTTCCCCATGACATGGCTTAAAAAACTATTCGCCATAGTGATTGTTGTTGTAACGGGCGTCGTGGGAGTGGTTACTCCAATCCAGGCGCAGCCCAGCCTTCCTCCCAAGATTTCGGGTGAGATTTTCGCGCATCAGGCGGAAAAAGCGACGGCGGGGCCCCAGGCACAGGGCGATCCCGCGCCCGTAGCACCGCTGGGAAATCTGGAGAGCGAAGAGTGTGCACTCTATGTAGACGGACTCTTAACGGAGGCCGACCGGGCCGATCTCGCGTCCAAGGGCATCGCAGTTCACGATACCTACGTGCCCCCGGTGCCGGGCCAGCATCCCTATGGGTTTTATCTGGCGACCGTTCCCTACAGCAGTCTTCCTGCGGCGTCCGCCGATGCGCGTATCATGCGGCTTGAATCGGTCGAGTTTCAGTCGGAGCCCCATAATGATGAGGCGGCAGTCTTCACCAACGTCGATGATGTCCATGCCGGAACGGGTGTAACTGCACGAACGGGGGCAGGTATCAAGATTGCCGTGGCCGACTCGGGTGTGGATCTGACCCACGCCGATTTTCCCACGCCCATCGAACAGTTCGATGTGACCGACGGAATCGGCATGGGGAACTGGGGCACCAATGTGGCGAATACGGTATCGGACCACGGGACCCATGTAGCGGCATCGGCCATCGGGCGCGGCACCCTTTCGGGCGGATTGTATCTGGGCTCGGCACCAGCGGCCGATTTCTATTTCTACAAGATCGGCAATGATTCTA
>JAUIMA010000353.1 GCA_030432675.1 Candidatus Hydrogenedentota bacterium
CGGGCTTGTTGGCGAAAATCGTGACAGGCGCCCGTCCATCAATCTCCTTAAGTCGATCCAATATGGGACGGAGGTAGGCTTCGTATTTGGCGGAATCACTCATATCGTCGATGGTCAGTAAGACCACCGCTTCCACCCCTTCTTCCCCGACCCACATGGGAGTGGTCAGTTTCGGGAAGTCACGATGCACATAGTAGGGGTCCGAACCATCCAGATAAACCAGACGGTTGGCATCTGCGGCCACGACGGTCAGGGGAGTGCCGAGTGCCAATACGGTCAGGGTACACACGGTAAGGTGGCGAAGAAGCTTGAGTGCCGATGTGGCGGAAATCTGGGTGGTCATATACAGCCTGTCCTCTCAATGGGTAGGACCGTCGGTCCGGTGCTTGCAAGTTGGTTAATCTAACGGATAATTGACACCGGTATCAACGGCGCAGGTAAAGAGATGGAATTTATCCCGCAAGTCGGGTACTATGCGGGTTCCCGGCGCGGTGCACTTTATCGGGCTCGGGGCAGTACCCTTTCCCACCAGGGGATAATGACAGGATGCGTTGATTCTTTCGCGTATCGAATCTATGGAGAAAAACCACGATGACAGAACGAACACTTTCGCTGAAACGGCTGGCCGCGCCCGTAGCGCTGGGCCTTTCCATGGTCAGCACGATGGCCGTCGCCGGTCCCCCCGAGGGCTTTACCTCCCTTTTCAATGGGAAGAACCTGGAAGGGTGGCACGGCCACAATCCCCATGATTCCGTGAAGGTGCCTGCGGAAGAACGGGAAGCCGCCATTGCTTCGTACCAGGAAGCCTTCAAGAAACATTGGACGGTCGAGAACGGCGAGCTGGTGAATGATGGTCATGGCCCTTACGCTACGACCGACAAAGAATACGGCGATATCGAGTTTCACATCGAATACAAGACGGTGCCCCTGGCTGACAGTGGCCTTTATCTCCGTGGTACGCCCCAGGTCCAGATTTGGGATACCCGTGAAGAAGGCGGCAAATGGGAAATCGATGCCGATAAAGGCTCCGGCGGGCTGTGGAACAACTCGCCTGGGACTCCGGGAAAGAACCCCTCCGCCCTGATGGACAAACCCTTCGGCGAGTGGAACTCCTTCAAAATTACACAGCTTGGCGCCCGCACCTCGATTGTCTTCAATGACAAGCTCGTCGTCGATAATGCCATTATGGAAAACTATTGGGACCGCAAGGCCCCCTTGCCCGCCAAGGGCCCCATCCACCTCCAGACACACGGCGGTGAAATCCGTTGGCGTGATATCTACGTACGCGAAATTCCTGCCGAAGAAGCCAATGCAAAACTGCGTGGCGATGATGCCGGCTTCACGTCTATCTTCAACGGAACCGACTTCAGTGGCTGGACCGGTGCAGTGGACAACTATGAAGTAAAGGACGGCGCAATTGTCTGCAAGCCCGACCACGGTGGCGTATTGCACACGGAAGAAGAGTACGCCGACTTTGTGGTGCGGCTTGAATTCAAGCTGCCTCCTGGTGGTAACAATGGTCTCGCCATTCGCTACCCCGGCACCGGCAATGCCGCCTTTGATGGCATGACCGAACTCCAGGTGCTGGATGACACGGCAGACAAGTACAAAGATCTGGATGCCCGTCAGTACCACGGTTCAAGCTACGGCAAGATTCCCGTGCACCGCGGTTACCTGCGTCCCGTGGGCGAATGGAACTATCAGGAAGTCACGGTCAAGGGTTCAACCATCAAGGTCGAACTGAACGGCAGCGTGATACTTGAGGGTGACGTGAGCACCGTAACGGAATTCATGGGCGAACAGGCCCACCCCGGAAAAGACCTTACCAAAGGTTATTTCGGATTCGCCGGACACAACGATCCGGTTATGTTCCGGAATATTGCCATTAAGAAACTCTAGTTTCCTGATGAACAGCTAAGATGCCTCGGGGCAGTCATGGTGACATGACTGCCCCGTTTCTTTTTGATCGGGGCAATCTGCCAGCGACGTGGGGTTTAATTCCGGCTGGCGTTGGGGTACTATCCTCGGAATAACCGTACACCCGGGAACCATGAACAGACGTCGTACTTGGAGAAGACAATGACCCGCTATTTATCCCCCCTCTCTTGCCGCGCCGCCCAGGCTCTTGGCATGGTCGCCTTTGCTGCCACGGTCATCGCCGCACCGCCCGAAGGCTTCGTGCCCCTTTTCAATGAGAAAAATTTGGACGGCTGGCACGGCCACAACCCCCATGATTCGGTAAAAGTGCCCCTGGAAAAGCGGGATGAAGCCATCGCATCCTACCAGGCTGCCTTCCTTGAACATTGGAGCGTGGAAAACGGCGAGTTGGTCAATGATGGTCATGGCCCTTACTGCACGACGGATAAGGCCTATGGGGACATCGAATTCCACCTGGAGTATAAGACAGTCGCTCTTGCCGATAGTGGTATCTATCTCCGTGGCACGCCGCAGGTGCAAATCTGGGATACGACAGAGGCCGGTGGCAAGTGGGACCGCAATGCCGATAAGGGCTCGGGTGGGCTCTTTAACAACAGCAAGGATACGCCCGGACAGCTGCCGACGGCCCACGCCGACAAGCCCTTCGGCGAATGGAATTCCTTCAAAGTAACCCAATTGGGTGCCCGCACGACCGTGGTCTTTAACGGACAGCGCGTCGTGGATAACGCCATCATGGAGAATTACTGGGACCGTGAGAAGCCTCTCCCCGCGACAGGACCGATTCATTTGCAGACCCATGGTGGAGAGATTCGGTGGCGTGATATCTATGTCCGCGAAGTGCCCGCCGATGAAGCGAATGCGATGCTGCGGGGTGACGATGGAGCGCTGGGCTTCTCCCCTGTTTTTAACGGCAAAGACCTCACCGGTTGGGCGGGGGCCCGTGATGAGTATGAGGTGGTGGATGGCGCCATTGTCTGCAAAGAGGGTACCGGCGGCAACCTCTATACCGAAGAAGTTTACAGCGACTACGTCGTGCGTCTTGAGTTCAAGCTGCCACCCGGGGGCAACAACGGCCTGGCCATTCACTATCCGGGTGAAGGACGGCCTTCCACCGACGGCATGACGGAACTTCAGGTATTGGACGACACGGCCGAGAAGTACAACGAGTTGGACCCGCGTCAATACCATGGCTCCATCTATGGCATGGTGCCCGCCCACCGGGGTTACCTCCGTCCCGTCGGTGCGTGGAATTATCAGGAAGTCACCATAAAGGGCTCGACCATCAAGGTGGAATTGAACGGTACGGTAATCGTCGATGCCGACATTGCGGGTATTACGGAATTCATGGATGACAAGGAGCACCCGGGAAAAGACCTCCGGAGTGGACACTTCGGGCTTGCCGGGCATAAAGACCCGGTCATGTTCCGTAACATCGCGATTAAGCGTCTCTAAGGCGCCAAGAGCCCCATTTCCCTTAAGGCAGTCCCGGTGCATCCGAGGCTGCCTTTTTTGCTACCATGCCGACGGAGATTCAGTCGCTACTGTCAGGAGAATAAAATGACCTTCTTTCCGAAATGTCGAATGGGTTGGCAGCGATGGACGGTGGTCGTGCTCGCCGGAATTCTGGTGATGTCAGCCGCCGCGAAGCCGCCCAACATTGTGCTGATTATGGCCGATGATCTGGGCTACTCCGATTTGGGTTGCTATGGCGGCGAGATCGATACGCCCCACCTCGACTCCCTCGCTGCGGAAGGATTGCGCTTTTCCCAGTTTTATAACACGGGGAAATGTCACTCTTCCCGGGTCTCCCTGCTGACAGGCCTTTACTGTAACCAGGCAGGAAGCGCTTCCCTGAGCCGGGGCGTTACCCTGGCGGAAGTCCTGGCCAGCGCGGGCTACGCGACGTCCATGGTGGGTAAATGGCATCTGGACAAGGAACCCACCGATTTCGGTTTTGAACGGTATTGGGGGCACCTGTCTGGCTCAACGAATTTCTTCACGGGCAACGACACGTTTCGGCTGAACGGAAGCCCTTGGACCGTTCCTGCCCAGCTGAACGGTCGGCCCTTTTACACAACCCACGCCGTGGCGGACTTTGGCGAGCAGTTTCGCCGTGAAATGGCTGAAACGGAGAAGCCCTTTTTTCTCTATGCGGCTTTTAACGCCCCCCACTATCCCCTTCAGGCGCCTGAGTCGGCCGTGCGTAAATATGATGGTCGCTATGACGCGGGTTGGGACCAACTGCGTAAGGTGCGCCATGGCCGACAAATCGCATCCGGACTCGTGCCAGACAAGTGGGCGCTCAGTCCCCGTCCCGACCATATACCCGCGTGGGACAGTCTGCCTGCCGAAGAACAGCAATGGGAAGCGGATCGGATGGAAGTCTTCGCGGCCATGGTCGACGAGTTGGACCAGGCCGTGGGCCGTCTGCTGAAGCGTGTGGAGCAGATGGGCGAATTGGAGAACACATTGGTGCTATTCGTCTCCGATAATGGCGCCTGCCCCTTCGAGCGTACGCGTGGTCGCTATCTGAAACCGTGGGACCCAAAGTCCTATTGGACCTACGATGCGAGTTGGGCCCATCTCGGCAATACCCCCTTTCGGCTCTACAAGCAGAACCAACATTAAGGGGGTATCTCCACGCCCTTCATCGTCCACTGGCCCAAAGGCCTTCAAACCGCACCTGGCTCGATAACCGACCAGCCCGGCCATCTTATTGACGTGATGGCCACCGTATTGGATCTTACGAAGGCCACCTACCCGAAGACCGTGGGCGAGCGTGTGATAGATCCCCTTCAGGGAAGGTCGCTGTTGCCCCTCATCCAGGGGGGCACCCGGAAACCCCATGACACCCTCTACTTCGAGTTTCGGACGGACCGGGCCCTGCGCCAGGGACCGTGGAAGCTCGTCTCCGCCAAGCAGGGAAAATGGGAGCTGTACAATCTCGATGCGGACCGAACAGAGTTGCACGATCTTGCGGACGAAGAGCCCGCACGGGTAAAGGCCATGGCGACGACCTGGTTTGAGATGGCGCGAACCGTGGACCGCATTCCCGAGAAGAAACTGGTGCCGGCCAGAGAGCAGCGGACGCCCCTGGAGTTTCGGAAAGACACGCGATCGGGCGGGGTTCCTGCGAAGCCATAAGGGCGCTAGTCTTATTTGAAAAAGTTCTAGTCAACAACGATGGGCCGGGCTTTCAGCCCTTATTGTAAATGGCCTTGGTTTCCTGGGGCTTCGCCCCAGCTTGGTATGTCTCACGCCTTCGGCGCTACGGAAGTAGACTCGGTTATGTACGGGACAACTTCTCTAGGGCCAACGGCCCGGTAACATATCAGCATGGGGCAAAGCCCCATGGATTTGGGCCAATAAATTCGTTCAGGGCTGAAAGTCCGTTCCATCGCCCTCCGCAGACACACAGAAAAGTGCTGGCGATACTCATTTCCGGCGGTGAAGTTACTACGCCGATACCAATAGCAGCCCAACAGTCTGATTCCCCCGAGCTATTGCGGCTGGCCGACGCCATACAAGGCACTCAGCATCATCAGCCCAATAATAATGGCGGCAAAAAGGGCGCCGGCACAGCCGAGATAGAGTCGAAATTTAAACCAGGTGGTCTGGTGACCACACTCGGGGCACACGCCGCGATTGATGCCCATGGGCTCATTGCATGCGGGACAGGGTTTGGTGCGCTCGGAAGACATAGCTCGCTCTCGTCAACGTGAATGAATGGATAGTACGGGAAAAGCGCTTAGTATACGGGAGCTGACCGGCAGCGATAAAGTGATTTTGTACCCGATGCCTCAGGGCGTGTCCTCAAAGAGTCGCCGGGAGCTGAGATTGGGGTCCATTTCGGCAATCCAGGATTCGATGAGCGCAATGCCCTCATCATGAGGGATCGTGCGTCCGGTTCGAGGCATCATGAGGGCCGGGTCGGTGGCCCGAAGCCGCGATAGCAGGAAGGAGCGGTCCGGTCGTGCGGGTCGTATGGCGTACTTATAGCCCCGGGAAGAGGGCCCGGCGGCCGTGGGCAGCTTATTGATACCGTAGGCCACCGGTTCTTTCTGAAACCAACGGAGGTCAAGTCCCGTGGGCCCCGCGTCACCTCCGGGGTTGTGGCAGTGGGCGCAATTGCCATCCAGGTAGCTGCGTGCGCGAACTTCGAGAGGGACTGTCCCGTCGTTCCATGACGGCATGATGGGCACGGAAGCCAGGTCGTCCGGTGCCTCGGCCAGCACGCCCCGACGAATCCACGCTTGCAGCTGATGGGTCTCCCCTGCCCCATAGTCATGAAAACGATTCAGCTGACGGGCCTTCGGTCCGATGGGGCCCATCGCCTGATTGTTCTCGTGGCAATGTTTGCACTCATTCATGTTGGGGATGGTGTACCGTGTTTCCCGGGGGGCGCCATCGTCGTGAATCCAGGACACAGGAATACGTGCTCCGGCGACGGCCAGACGCGCGTCGCTTAGATCGTCGTTCCAGACATAGGGGTAACCGACCCAACCTTCGGGTCGATGCATGAGGAGCCTGGTTTCCAGGATGCGCTCCCCCGCTGTTGGATCGCGGCGGTCGTGGAGGTAGCTGAAGGTCTTCACCATCACGGTGCCGATTGGAAAGGCAAAGGCATCTTCGCTGTCGTAGGTGGCCTGTGCGCCCGGCGGAAGATAGACGAAACGATACTTCTCGGCGTAGTCTGCGAAGAGGGGCGTATTGATGCTGAAGGGAATCAACCCCTCATTGGGGAGTTGCTGCGCCACATCGCGAAACAGATGGTAGTCGTTGATATGTCGGGCAGGAGGCGCGGTCACGTCGATGTGTACCGGTGGCATCACTTCCGCGCAATAAACAGGTGCGGGCGCCCCGCCAATAAGGAGGCAGGACACCCACACCGAGACGCAAATCGATACGGCATGTCGCATGATGATTGTTATTTGGGCTCG
>JAUIMA010000354.1 GCA_030432675.1 Candidatus Hydrogenedentota bacterium
GCTAATTATTCCACATCGTGCGCAACGGGGTAAAGCACTATTTTGTTTCGAAGACACTATTTGCATGAATTTCTCCTTTTACAGTATACTTAGCGCGTTTGTCTGGACCTTCGTCCAGATACGAGTCGATGACATCTCATTTCCTGTGATTGCGGTAAACCAATGCCGAGCTGTGCGTTGGGTCAAAACGCCCTGTTTTCTGCCGCGTCATCTCTATTGGCAACGTGAAGGAGAATACTCATTATGGCCAAGAAAAGTGTTTACTTTTTTGGTGGCGGCAAGGGTGACGGCAACGCCACCATGAAAAACCTGCTGGGTGGCAAGGGCGCCAACCTGGCGGACATGGCCAAGATCGGCGTTCCGGTTCCGGCTGGTTTCACGGTAACGACGGAAGTCTGCACCGAGTACTACGAAAATAAGGGGCGCATCCCCAAGCGTGTGACCGAGGAATACCTCAAGGCCCTGAAAAAGGTCGAGAAGGTCATGGGTAAGAAGTATGGGGACAAGAAGAACCCCTTGCTCCTTTCCGTTCGCTCCGGCGCGCGTATGTCCATGCCCGGCATGATGGACACGGTCCTCAACATCGGGCTCAGCTCCAAGACGCTCCCCGGCCTCATTGAAGCCAGTGGTGATGAGCGCTTCGCCTATGATGCCTACCGTCGTCTCATCACGATGTATGCCGACGTGGTAATGGAAAAGGCTTCCGGCCTCGAGCCCGCCGATGGTGAAAGCATCCGCCACAAGCTGGAGCACGTCTTTGACTCCCTCAAAGAAGAGCGCGGCGTAACGGAAGATACGGACCTCACCACGGAAGACCTCAAAGGTCTCTGCACCGAGTTCAAAAAGATCGTTAAAGCGACCCTTGGCAAGCCCTTCCCCGACGACGCCATGAAGCAGCTCGAAGGCGGCATCAAGGCCGTGTTCCAGTCCTGGAACGGCAAACGCGCCATTGCCTACCGCCAGATCGAAGGCATCCCCCACGAATGGGGCACGGCCGTTAACGTCCAGGCCATGGTATTCGGCAACATGGGTGACGAGTCCGCCACGGGCGTGGCCTTCACCCGTAACCCCGCCAACGGCGAAGACATGTTCTACGGCGAATGGCTCATCAACGCCCAGGGCGAAGACGTGGTGGCCGGTATCCGCACCCCTCTCCCCCTGAACAAGAAATCCAAGACGCCCGACCAGAAGGCCGTGAAGTCCCTGGAAGAGCTCTGGCCCAAGACCTACAAGCAACTCTTTGCCATCCGTAACAAGCTGGAAAAGCACTACACGGATATGCAGGACATCGAGTTCACCATCGAAAACAAAGAGCTTTGGATGCTTCAGACCCGTACCGGCAAGCGCACGGGCCCCGCAGCCATCCGCATGGCCGTCGAGATGGCGGACAAGAAGCTCATCAATAAAGAGACCGCCCTCATGCGTGTCGACCCCGAGCAGATCAATGAATTGCTCCACCCCATGGTCGACCCGAAGGCGGAGAAGAAAGCCACGCTTCTGGCCAAGGGTCTTCCTGCGGGTCCTGGTGGTGGTGTCGGCCAGGTGGTCTTCACCTCCGAAGCCGCCGAAGAATGGGCTGCCAAGGGCAAGAAGGTTATCCTCGTTCGTAACGAAACCTCCCCCGAAGACGTGCACGGCATGCACGCCGCCGACGGCATCCTCACCGCCAAGGGTGGCATGACCAGCCACGCCGCCCTCGTAGCCCGCGGTTGGGGCAAATGCTGCATCGTCGGTTGCGGCAGCCTCCAGATCGACGCCAAAGGCAAGAAAGTCACCATTGGCAAGAAGGTCTTGAAAGAAGGCGACTGGGTTTCCATGAATGGCTCCACCGGCGACCTCTACGAAGGTGCCCTGGACGTGCTTCCCGCCCAGCCCGACAAGAACAAGTGGTACAGCAAGCTCATGGGTTGGGCCGATGCGACCCGCCAAATCAACGTACGTACCAACTGTGAGTCCCCTGCCGACGCGGCCCAGGCGATTGCCTTCGGTGCCGAAGGTATTGGACTTGCCCGTACGGAGCACATGTTCTTCGAGCCCGAACGCATCATCCACATGCGTGAAATGATCCTTGCCGACTCCGACGAAGATCGGCGCGCTGCGGTTATGAAGCTCCTGCCCTTCCAGAAGAAAGACTTCCTGGGCATCTTCAAGGCGATGGCCGGCAAGCCGGTTACGGTCCGTCTGCTCGATCCGCCGCTGCATGAATTCGTGACCCTCAATGACGAACAGGTCCACGAACTCGCCAAGCACATGAACCTCCAGCCCCACGACATCACCACGCGGATTGCCCAGCTTCATGAGCTCAACCCCATGCTCGGCCACCGCGGCTGCCGTCTGGGTATCGCCTATCCGGAAATTACCGAAATGCAGGCCACGGCCATCCTGAGTGCCGCTGCCGAGCTGACCAAGAAGAAGGTCAAGGTTTTCCCGGAAATCATGATTCCCCTCGTCGGTCACCAGAACGAGTTCATCAACCAGGCCAAACTGGTCCGTGCCGTTGCGGAAGACGTGATGAAGAAATACAAGCTCAAGAAGCTCGACTACATGGTCGGCACCATGATCGAAATCCCCCGCGCCTGTCTCGTGGCGGACAAGATCGCCGAACACGCCGAGTTCTTCAGCTTCGGTACCAACGACCTCACCCAGATGGGCTTTGGTTTCTCCCGTGATGACATCGGTGGTTTCCTGCCCAGCTACCTGAAGGACGAAATCCTTCCGGTTGACCCCTTCCAGGTCCTGGACCAGGAAGGCATCGGCCAGTTGGTCGAAATGGGTGTTGAACGCGGTCGCACCAGCAACAAGGACCTCAAAGTCGGCATCTGCGGCGAACACGGTGGTGAGCCAAAGTCGGTGAAGTTCTGTCACCGCACCGGCCTCAACTACGTCAGCTGCAGCCCCTTCCGGGTGCCGATCGCCCGTTTGGCCGCTGCCCAGGCTGCCCTGGAAACACCCCGCAAGGCGGCCAAGCCTGCCAAAAAGAAAGCGGCTAAGAAAAAAGCAGCCAGCCGCAAGAAGTAATAGCACCCCCTGATCCCCAAAGCCCCCGGAGCCTGTGCTTCCGGGGGCTTTTTCGTGGCCCCCCAAAAAACTGCGTTCAAAACGATAAATACCCGGAATAAATTGCTATTCATCCGATTTTTCGGAATAATATACCCAGGGAGTCGTCTAGCGTGTGGTCATCGTGGCGGGTCGGAGAAATGACCCGTCGACGGGTGGATGGCTGGACGGGACCCTAAACAGGCATTCGCCCCAGTTCAATGAAACTACGGCCCGGATGCATTCCCCAGTACATAGAGACCTCAGGCTGAGGCGTTACGACGTACAGACATGCGGCAACAGGCTGCGCCGTGATGCAGGGAGACTTATGATCATCTATCGTGTAATCTTCTCCAATGTCGGACATACGCAATTCGAGCACATGATATCCGACACGCCGCAAATTATCGGACGCTCCACCAAGGCCGATGTCGTCTTGTCGGAGGATAGTGTCAGTCGTCGTCACGCCAAACTCACGGTCGTGGGCAACGACCTCCACATCGAAGACCTGGGCTCGAGCAATGGGGTTATCGTAAACGGAGAGCGCATCCGCGAATCCCTGCTGTCAGCCAACGATCTTGTGCAAATCGGTTGCTACTCCATCCGGGTAGAACTGCTCGATGCCAATGCCCAACGGAAACTTACCCGCCGGACCGAAATCGAATATAACGAAGTGGCCCCCATCCACGAAAAACTGGTGGAGGCCGACCAATCTTCCGTCTCTTTTCTTTACCGCGTTTCCCAATGCCTCTGCACCAAGCGCCAGTTCAATCCCCTGGTCGAGGGCGTGCTCGATGCGATTATGGATAGCATCCCAGGAGAGCGGGGCTACGTCATCGCGCGACGGGATTCAAAAGAGGAATTGAAGCTCATGGCCTCCCGGGTGCGCCAACGGCGTGACACCGATCCCCCGGTCAGCCATACCCTTATCGACCACGTGATGCAGTCCCGTGCCAGCGTCATGACGACGGACGCCAGTCAGGACGAGCGTTTCGAAGACTCGGCCAGCATCGCGGAATACCAGATAAAGGCGGTCATATGTGTTCCCCTTACCGGCCATAGTGAATCCTACGGCGTCATCTACATTGACTCACGCACCGTCCCCGTTCCCCTGACACAGAAACACCTTCAACTCCTCTCCATCGTCGGGCAAATCGTTGGCGCTGGCATCGAAAATATCATCCTCAATGAAAAGCAGATTCGACAAGAGCGATTGGCCGGTATCGGTGAGACCATTTCCGGCACCAGCCACGACATGCGCAACATCCTTATGGGCATTGCCGGCGGCACCGAAATGATCGATTACGCCTGCCAGGAAGAAAAGTGGAAACTGGTGAAGGACGGCCTGCGTATTCTCAAACAATCTTCCGAGCGCTTTAAGACGCTTTCGGAGAGTCTGCTGACCTATTCCCGAGTCTCCGAACTGCAGCTAAAAGTAACAGACCCCGATAAGCTCATAAATGAGGTTCTCGGCACCGTAACGGCAGAGGCTCAGAAGCGCGCTATTGATGTACAGTTCAGTTCCAAGCAGCCCGGAAACGTTGTGATGGATGGGCAGCAAATGTATCGCGTTTTGCTTAATCTGGTCCGCAATGCGATGGATGCCATGGAAGGCAGCGAGGGCCGCTTGGAAATTGAGAGCGGAAACGTCGAAGGCACCGCCTATATTCGCGTTCGGGATTCGGGCAAAGGTATTGCCCCGGAACATCTCGCGCGCATCGGTGAACCCTTCTTTACCACGAAAGAGGATAAGGGAACCGGCCTCGGGCTGGCGATCTGCTTTCGAATCATGGAGCAGCACCGGGGCCGCATCGATGTCGAAAGTACGCCCCAGCAAGGTACCACCTTCACCTTAAAATTCCCACCGGACAATACGATGACGCGCCACGACCACATGGCACTATAGGCACCCCGCCAGCGGTTGGTGAAGCACCGTAGGTCACGGTCTCGGACAAGGCTTTGCAGGAATGCTAAGAAGCGCTATTCTCGTCCCTTTCGGGCGTAGGCTCGGGCAATGGCTCCAGTTGAGAATGCGCACTCTTGGCCGCAATGAATTGCGCCACCTCATCGATGAATTTTGACTGGGCCTTTTCCATCGCCGTTCCATAGAGGGCTTTCCAACTATCGATCTGCGCCCGAGTCGTTCCCGCCGACGGCGTAAAGTCCTCGGACGAATAGTCCCCGAAGGTCCCCTGTTGCCGCAACGCGTAGAGGCGGGTCTTCGTCACCCGATCCGGGACGACAGGGTGGTGATCCAACCGCTCCATGGCCGTCCAGAAACGCCGTTCCAGCGTTTCCCCATTGTCCTTCGACTCGATGTTTGGGCCCCGTTTCAGTCCGGGATACAAATCATCCCGGCAGGTGGGGCAGATTCCATGGCTGAAATGCACGTTGGAATGGGCCGAAATATAGCCCTCCACCGTCTCCCAATATCCTTCATCATCACGAATGCGCTTACAACTCGCACAAATTGGTAACAGGCCCGAGAGCCGCCTGACGGTCGCGAGTGCCTGCTGTAAGTCGTGGATCAGTGCGGCCCGTTCTTCTTCCAACGCCGTTCGCTGTGTCGCATCCCGAAGGGTATACAGCACGGCCGGCACGCCGTCCCAGGGAATTACGGCAGCCGTCACATCCGCCTGGCAGGTACCCCCGTTGGCCCGGCGAAAGGCGACAGGCCCGAAGACGCCATCGAAAAACTGACAGTGCTCCAGGTAGTTGGGGACACTTTCGCAGACGAGGTCGGGGAACAAACTCCCTACGAGGTCCTCACACGCAAAGCCCAAGACACGTTCCACCGTTTCGTTTACGTGCAAGATCGAGTTCTTCTCGCCATCCAATACAAAAAACACATCATGGGATGCGTTGAAAATTGTCATCAAGTGCTCTTGCGAAAGCACAGATGGGGTATCGGGCTCGACAACACGTTCATCGGTGTCATCGATTTCAATTGGGTCGATCTCGGGCTCAATTGCCACGGCGTACCCCCTTCATTTCCAGTTCGGGACTACCCGCCTGCAAGCCGAACTCAGAACACATCTCGGATCTTGCAAGCGTGTGGATACACGTGTTCATGGATATAGTGTACCCGATTTGCGCGATATGCGCCATAAAAGAATTCGAAAAGTCGAGTCCTGCCCCTCAAAAGCCCCAATTTTCCCCCTAAGCCAGAATAAGAATTCAGTCCCTCGACTTCCGAGACCAGGACCCCGGAGACGGGCCATGGCCCCCTTTAGGTCCGCGCCGGTCGAATTTCGACAGCACTTCTTCATACTGCTGCTGCTGTTCCGGCGTCAAGATGGCCATTGTTTTGGCCACGGCGTCCTCGTGGCGCTGTCGTCGTGCCTCGGAATAGGCCGCCTTCTTCTCCTCGAATTCGGCAAAAATCAGGTCCATCTCCTTTTGCTGCTCTTCTGTCATCAACGCGCGAACGGCCGCATTGCGTTCGTCATAGAGGTTGCGCATGGACGGTCGCGCCTCTTCCCCCGCCGCATCCGGTGCCTCCCGCGACCAGATGGCTTCCATTTGGGCCTCTTGTTCCTCCGTTAACCCGAGGGTATGACTGAGCCAGGAACCGTTTCGATCGGGTACCGGGGGCGCGGCACCCGCAATCGTGAGACCCGCCCAGCCGGTTGCGATGCCGGCTACATAGGCCATGCAGAGCGCGACGGCCGCCAGGAGTTTGAAGTTATTCATTGCCAGTCTCTCTCATCGTATGGGTTGGAATGTGGATGGCGACCAACGTGCGGTTGCTTACATCCGAATATTCTTCTTCCTCCACCGGCGGGGACACCACATATTCTT
>JAUIMA010000355.1 GCA_030432675.1 Candidatus Hydrogenedentota bacterium
CGTCGAGGAGGGTATCGGTGATTTCACCGGCCTTCATCCAGGGGCGCTTGTCGAAGGTCATGTTGTCGGAGGGAATCTCGACGAACTTTTCCAGGTCATCGGCGATGTAGCCCGACTTGTTGCCATTCCAGAAGTAGGTCACGTGGCCATATTTCTGGGTCTCGGAAATGGCGAAGCTCTTGAGTCCGGCACCGCACAGATATTCGCTGATGGTGCCATCGATTTTGGAAGGCTGCACGAGGAAATTCTTGGGCAGCTTGAGGTCGCCGTCATACTGCATAATGCCCGCATAATAGACATCGGGCTGGCGCTTGCGGTCGAACTCGGTGAACTCATCGCCTTCTTCAAAGCAGCGGGTGATCTCCAGCGCACGGTCGCCACGGAAGTTGAGGAAGACCACGGCGTCGCCATCTTCGATGGTGCCCACGGGCTTGCCGTCTTCCGCAATCACAAACTCGCCCAGGTGCTGATCGGTGACCTGTTCGTCTTCGTCATAATAGGTCTGGACCGCTTCGGCGGCCGAGGCAAACTGTCGCCCTTCACCCAACACGTGGGCCTTCCAGCCCCGTTCCACCATGGGCCAATCCGCGTCGTAGCGGTCCATGGTGATATACATGCGGCCACCGCCCGAAGCGATGCGGTAGTCCCGGCCATCGGCGCTGCATTCGCTCAGTTTGGCTTCGAGCTGTTCGATATAGCCCAGGGCGGACTTTTCGCCCACGTCGCGGCCGTCGGTGAGGATGTGGCAGCGGACCCGGGGCAGTGCTTCCTTGGCGCATTGGTCGAGGATATCGAGGAGCTGTTGGATGTTGCTGTGGACGTTGCCGTCGGAGAGGAGGCCGATGAAGTGGGCCGTGCCGCCGCTCTTCGCCTTTTCCACGATGGCCTTCCAGGTGTCGCCTTCAAAAACCCGCTTGTCGGCGATGGCTTCGTTGCAGAGCTTGGCCCCTTGGGGGAAGACCCGCCCGGCACCCAGGGCGTTGTGGCCCACTTCAGAGTTGCCCATGTCATCATCGGTGGGCTGCCCTACGGCGTGTCCGTGGGCCTTGAGTTTGGTGAAGAGGGGCTCTTCCGCCATGAGCTTGTCGAGGGTGGGGGTGTAGGCCAGATGCACGCCATCGGACTCATCCTGGGGCCCGAGGCCCACGCCGTCCATGATGATAAAGAGGAGGGGGCCCTCAAAGGGTTTATAGTTGGCGAGAGGCTTTAAGCTGTACTTGCTCATGGGGTTACCTTATATCGTGGTGGGGCGCCAAGGCATAACTCGGCCCCGGGACATGGAGGTTTCAATCGGACGGAGGGTCCGCACACATCCGGAAGAGGAGGCGGACCTTCGGGTGGGCAGCGGGGTGGGCTGCCATGGCTATAGTGTAGCGAAGGGTCCGGGATGGATGCAAAAGGGGTGTGGGGGAAGGACCTAAAGGACGGAAAGGACGTAAAGGACGTCTTGACGTATTTTTCAGAGTCCCGGGTAGCGAGTGGGCCAAAGGGCCGACCATGGTGCCAAGGTCCTGTTTTCTCGTTCTCAGGTAGCGCCTGGGAACGAGGGAAAAAGTGAACCTATATGTGCGTGGCTGCACGGGCATTGTGCATTGATTTGGGCTAGTGTTTTAGCTTCTTGGCGTGCCGAAGTGAACAACGTTGGCGAGCGCCCAGTCAACGATCTGCTCCGGTGTTGGATCGTACTCACTTGTCATACGTCCGCCACCCCAAGTGTTCGTCCTTCCGTCATGGTCCGGGGGGTAGAAGATGAGATTTGAGGCATTGGGGCACGGCACATTCGCGTCGAAAATCAACTCATAGTCCTCGCTGTCCGTGAACCCGTTCTGCGGCATGGCGCGCCGGACTATTTCTACCAGTTCCTCACGAGTGATGTCGTCAGTAGGCGTGATTCGCTGCTCGTGCAGCACACGTCGGACCCAATCAACGTGGTCCTCGCCCCCAGAGATCCCCTGAAAGTCCTCGAACGGAATGACCGTGCCAGCTAGGCGGTTAAACTCGGCGAGACAATGCTCCCATTCCCCAGACCGAGCGCCATCGATCTGGTCGGCGAGGTCCGCCAGACGGGCTACCAAGTTCCCATCAAGTTTCGGCGGTAGCAGCTCGGGGCGAAGTTCCATCGTAGTTCTCCTTAAAAGATAGTGCGGCATACGAGGTCTTTTTGAAAGATAACATACCGAAGGGGTCGGGTCGTAGAGGTTGATAGGTAGAGCGGCGATAGCCCCTGTGTCACCCCCTTCGGGGGTTCTACCGCTTTTACACCGGACTAACCCTGGGTTGCGCTCGTGCCTCGCTTCACCCAGGGCTACGATATGTCGTCCCTTCGGGACTAAATAAATAGGGAAAACGAGGGAAATTGGTGTGGCGGGTGCCACCCTTACGCGCAGCCGGATCCCGGCAAGCTTACGGGTGAGGGCATGTGAGGGTGTCTCCACACCCCGAAGTCGGCTTTCAATGGGGCACACACCAAGCCCTTATTGAAAAGCAGAATTCGAGTTTGCCTCGCCGACTCGCACCCGTAAGCTCCCCCGCGTAAGGGTGGCACCCGCTATACCGCCTTCGGGGCATTTCAGTCGCTGCCGTCCCTGCACCCCATCTCTCAGACACAACGAAGGGCTGGGACCTTTCGGTTCCAGCCCTTCGGGGAATTTATATTCGGGTATTGCAGGTACTATTTACCTTCGAGGACGGCGCGGGCCATGGCTTTCGCCAGGCGGCGGCGACGACGTTCACTCGGCTTCTCGAAGTGCTTGATTTCCTTGATGCGCTGCATCAGGCCTTCTTTATTGCACTTCTTTTTGAAGCGACGGAGTGCCTTTTCAAATGGCTCGTCAGATTTGACGCGAACTTTCGTCACGAATACTCAACCTCCCCTCGGGATAGATTTCGTCCCCACCGGATGGTGTGACGATAGGTTAGTTACGGTTTATGCACACTTCGTGCGCGGTCTATCAGTGTACCAATTAAGTGGCGGGCCTGTCAATAGGACTGGGCGGCCACCACGCGGTAATGGCAGGGCTTGCCGCTGATCATGCATTCGCCTTCTTCCCGTTCGGCGTCGAAGGGGATGCAGCGGATGGTGGACCGGGTGTCGGCCTGAAGCTGTTCTTCCACCTTGGGGTTCTCGTGATCGAGGAAGACCCGGAAGAAGCCACCATCGCCGATACGCTTCTTGTATTCCTCGTAGGAATCCACCGTGTGGGTGTTGGCCTCGGTCCGCTCTTTGGCCGCTTTGAGCAGATTGGCCTGAATGTCGTCCAGAAGGGCTTCCACCTTTTCGAGGAGGCCTTCCATGGGCAGGGTGACCTTTTCGCTCGTGTCCCGACGGGCGACCACGACCTCACCGCTTTCCACGTCGCGGGGTCCGATTTCAATGCGGAGGGGGATGCCCTTAAGCTCCCACTCGTTGAACTTGTAGCCGGGCTTATAGTGGTCGCGGTTGTCGATCTTGAAGAAGAGGGGATCCCAGCCGGCGGTCATTTCCTCGGCCTTGGCGATGACCTGCTCGCGCTGCTCGTCGTTGCGGTAAATGGGCACAATCACCACGGGCAGGGGGGCCAGCTTGGGCGGAATCACCAGGCCGTTGTCGTCGCTGTGGGTCATGATCATGCCGCCAATGAGCCGGGTGCTCACACCCCAACTGGAGGCGTGGACGTATTTGAGCTCTTTGTCACTGTCCTGGAATTTAACGTCGAAGGCCTTGGCGAAGTTCTGGCCCAGGTGGTGGGAAGTACCCGCCTGGAGGGCCTTGCCATCCTGCATGAGTCCTTCGATGCAATAGGTGTGGAGGGCCCCGGCGAATTTCTCGGCGTCGGTCTTCTTGCCGACGAGCACGGGCATGGCCAGGTATTCTTCCGCGAATTCGCGGTAGATCTGGACCATCTTATAGGTCTCTTCTTCGGCTTCCTCGTGGGTGGCGTGGGCCGTGTGGCCTTCCTGCCAGAGGAACTCGGTGGTGCGGAGGAAGAGGCGGGTGCGCATTTCCCAGCGGCAGACGTTGGCCCACTGGTTAATGAGAATGGGGAGGTCGCGGTAGGAATTGATCCAGGTGCGGTAGGAATCCCAGATGATGGTTTCCGACGTGGGCCGAATGACGAGGGGCTCTTCGAGTTTCTTGCCGCCACCATGGGTGACCACCGCGCATTCAGGGGCAAAGCCTTCCACGTGCTCGGCTTCTTTTTTCAGGAAGCTCTCGGGGATCAGCATGGGGAAGTAGGCGTTGACGTGGCCCGTTTCCTTGAACATGCGGTCGAGGCGCTGCTGGATCTTTTCCCAGATGCCGTAGCCGGTGGGTTTGATCACCATGCACCCTTTGACGGGAGAGTGATCGGCCATTTCAGCCTTGCGAACTACATCGATGTACCACTGGGAGTAGTCATCGGCACGTTTGGTGATGCCCTTGGCCATGGGTGTCTTCCTGAAAGGTTGTGTTATGAGGTAGGGGGCCACGAAACACGCACACGAAGGGCGGTGGGCCACCAGGGAAAGGGGGGATCATAGCATATGGAGCGGCGGGGCCGCTATGGGGGACCCGATCCGTGGGACGGGTGGGACTTGTGAAACCTGTGGGACGTCTGCCAAGGACGTGGTGGGCGGGGGGCTGAGTCAGGCAGATGGGTGATCAACGCCCATGGGAAGGCCTCGACCAATATCGGATAGTGCTCCCCTCCCAGGAGGGGAATTGGGTGGTCCCACGGGTCCCACCTGTCTCACTCGTCCCACACTACGCGCCCGTTATTTCTTCCGTTGCTTCAAGAGCCAGGCCATGGCGCGCTTATAGCCATAGGTCTTGTCCCAACTGTTGTGGCCCGTGTCTTTCCACTCCTTATAGCGGACGTTGCCCCCGGCCTTCTTCACGCGATCCACCATTTCCTGGGAGCGCGCGGGCAGCACCACGCCGTCGTCTTTGCCGTGGAAGGCCCAGATGGGGATGGTGGCCAGCTTTTTGACCCGATCTTCCATGGTGCCATAGACCTGCGCCTCTTCCGGGCTAAGCTCGCCCATGACATGCTCAATATCGCCACCGCCACAGACGGGCATGAGGGCCGCAAAGGTATCGGTCTTCAACGCGCCCCAAATCCAGGTGGCATAGCCTCCCAGCGAAAGGCCCGTGAGGGTGATGGCCTTGTCGTCTACGGAATAATCGGACTGGATCTGGGCCATGGCGGCCTCGATGGTGGGCACGGCCACATCCCAGAATTTCTTGTCAGGACATTGGGGGATGAGCACTAGGGCGGGGAACCAGTCCCGGTGGAGCCGAATGGCACTGGGGAGGCCGACTTCGGTCTGAAGGAGGTTGTCGTCCCCCCGTTCACCGCTGCCGTGGAGGAAGACGATGAGGGGCCATTTCTTGGCCGGATCGTAGTTGTCGGGCACATAAAGGGCGTAGCGCTGGGTCTTACCGTCGACTTCGACCGATTTATCGAGGAAGCCGGTCGCCGTGGTCTGGGCCATCGCCGGGGCCAGAAGGAGGAGCAACGCAGGGAGTAAGAGTAGACGGGGGTAAGCCATGTATCGGGTCTCCGTTGGGGTTGTGGAGCCATCATGCCACAGGGGGGCAGTGGGATGTCCAGTGGTGGAGGTAAGCCTATCAAAAGAGACGTTGGCGTCGTGCCGCGCGATCTTTGCCAAACGAGTCTAAACGAGTTGGGTGAAGTTCGTGCGTTTGCAGAGCACGTCGTAGCGTTCGAATACACGGTCCAGGTCGAGCGTCTGGGCTATCCGAACCGATATGGCGTGGGTGAAGTACCCCTCTCGCACGAACCGGGGTACCGGATCGCGCGGCAGGACCGCGTAGTGCTTACGGACGTGTGGAGGCGCCGTGTGCAATCTCTCCCATCCCGCCGTCACGTTGCACCCCCACCCGGGGTATGGTAGAGTTCAAAGCCCGTGTCTATACGCGGGAGGGGTCCCGGAGCGCCTGCATCGGGGCCCAATTGCCCTGGTATCTACGTGAATAGGGCGGGTCTGGGCGCGTCTTGTTTCCCAAAGGGTACCCGCCGCCACGACCGGGGATTAATACCTTCTCAGATGGCCCCATGGCCGTCTCAACCGTAATCGGAGGAAAAGAAGTATGCGTCTCTCATTGTACTGTGGCATGGCGATGCTGCTGGCCGTTGCGTCCCTGACGGGCGCGGAAGGCCTCGCGGATGCCAAGATAACCCTCAAAGCGGGTGACTACAAGGTCCTCAATCCCCCTATCACGCTGCCCTACGGCGGTCCGGAACTGGATGCCCGCATCCTGGTGGAAGAAGGCAAAACGGGCAAACGTTTTCCTGTGACCATCCGGGATGGCGAGTTCGTCTTTATCCCCGAAGGGGCCATGCCCAACACGAATCACACCTACACCGTGCGGGTGGAAGACAAAGACCCCACCATTGCGCCCCGCGTCCAGGTAAAGCAGCAGGGGGACAAGCCCATCATTGATGTATTCATCGATGACGTGCATTTCACCAGCTACCACTATTCCAATGAAAACAAGAAGCCCTTTCTCTGGCCCGTGAATTCGGAAGGCCAGGTGGGCGTGACCCGCGATTGGCCCATGGGCGAAATGGAAGGGGAAAAGGGCAAAGACCACCCCCACCACAAGTCTTTCTATGCGGCCTATGGCGAAATCACGCTGGTCGGACAGGAAATGCCCGAAGACAAACCGGCGGACTGCTGGGCGGAAGGCGAGAACTCCGGCTTCCAGCACAGTGGTGAAGTGACCTACGGCTCGGGCGATGCCTATGGCTGGGTCAAGGCCAAGAACACCTGGCAGGACCGGAACCACCGTCCCCTCTTGACGGAAGAGCGGGAATACCGCTTCTATGCGACGCCGGAAAAGGGT
>JAUIMA010000356.1 GCA_030432675.1 Candidatus Hydrogenedentota bacterium
TGGCGAGATAGCCCTGGAGGGCCGTCTCGGTGGTTGCCGCCTTGGCCTTTAAGAATTCGGCGCAGGTCATTAGAACAACAAATCCTCGTCGTCCGGCTCCGGCATGGGCTCGGGCTCTTCCGATGCCGCGGGAGCCGCCTTGGTCGGCGCGGGGGCCGCACTCTTGGCTGCCGCCTTGGCCGGTGCCTTGGACGCCGGGGCTGGTTTTGCCGCCGGAGGCGCGGGCGGGTCAGACTCGTCGAAGGGCTCGGCTTCCAACTCCCCTTCCGCGTTCTGCGTGAGGATCTCGATCTTTTTCTCGGCTTCGCTCAAGGCCTTTTCACAGCGGCGGGCCAGCTTGATACCCGACTCGAACTGCTTCAGGGCATCATCGAGGGAAAGGCCCCCTTCTTCCAACGCCGAAACGATGGACTCCAGGGATTCCAGATTCTTCTCAAAGCTCGTTTCTTCTTTGGCTTTAGCCATCTACTTTTTCCTCAATATGGTCGACGGTAGCGCGAATCGCGCCCGTTCCGAATCGTACATAGACTTTATCGTTTACCTGCACATCCTCACTCGTGCGAATCAGGGTGTGCTCGGGCTCTTTCCAGCCCACCGCATAGCCCCGCGAAAGAATCGCCAGGGGGCTGAAGGCGTCGAGTTGGGCCACAAGAGGACGCAAGCGGTTGCGCTGGTCCTCGGCCACATCCCGGCCCGCCGCATGGAGGCGCTGCTGCAGGCGCGCAAAGCGCTCCTTCGTGCGGTCCAGTTGGTTGGTGGGCGAAAGCAAAGCCATGGCGCGCACCGCCCGGTCCAGCCGGGTGCGGGCGTCGTGGACCTGGTCTCCCATGCCGTCTTCGAGACGCATGCGGTATTCATCACTCGTCTGGCGACGTTGGCGCACCAGTTCCTCGGGGCGCTGGAAGACGAAACTCCCCTGGGCCAGTCGGAGGCGGTGACGCACCGTGGTGAGATGCCGTTCGAGCCCTTGGCCCAGGCGGGTGCGGAGGCGTTCCACCTGTTCACCCAGTGCCGCCTGCTCCTTCACCACCAGCTCGGCCGCGGCGGACGGCGTGGGTGCCCGCAGATCGGCGGCAAAATCGCTCAGCGAAAAGTCTACTTCGTGGCCCACGGCCGAAATAATGGGCGTGCGCGCCTCATAAATCGCCCGGACCACGATTTCCTCGTTGAAGGGCCAGAGGTCCTCCAGCGAACCACCACCCCGGCCCACAATCATGACGTCCACGCCCCAGTCATCCAGGGCGCGGATACCGGCCACAATCTCGGCAGCGGCCCCATCGCCTTGCACGCGGGCGGGGTGAATGATGACGTGGATACTGCCGAATCGGCGGGTAAGGACGTTCAAAATGTCGCGGATGGCCGCCCCGGTAGGCGACGTCACCACGCCAATGCGCTTGGGCAACATGGGCAGGGACTGCTTGTGGAGCTCGTCAAAGAGCCCCTCCGCCGCGAGCTTCTTCTTCAGCTTTTCGAAAGCCAGCTGCAGCGCGCCCACGCCCTTGGGCTGCATGTCGTTGATGATAATCTGGTAGTTGCCCCGCCGCTCATAGACCGATATCTGGCCCTGGGCCAACACCTCCAGCCCCATCTCTGGCTCAAATTTCAGCCGCGACAGCTTCCCCTTGAACATGACCGCGTCAATCTGGGCATTTTCGTCCTTCAGGGTGAAATAGGCATGGCCCGACGCGGCCCGTTTCCAATTGGAAATCTCCCCCGAAAGCCACACCACGCCCAACTCGCCCTCCAAAAGGGACTTGATACGGCGGGTCAACTGGGTAATGCTCAGAATCTGTTCGGTGGGCGTGCTCATAGCGCACGATTGTAGCGCATTTGGTGGCAGGGGTGCGAGGAATAAGGGGCGTCGATAGTTCTATTCCATGCAGATAGACGCCTCGTCTTAGCTCCGGAGGAGCGAAAGTCATTAGCCTGGGGCGTAAGCCCCAGGAATCCTGGCCCCATACAATTGAATCCGCGAAGCGGATGGTAGATGGAGTCTGCACCGCACTTCTGCCATCCGCGTTGCGGATTCAAGACGAAGCCACTCACGTATAAAGTCCCATCGGGGTCATTTCCTCCATTCAGGTCAATCCAGACAGTACGCACACGCGCCATAGTGGGATAGGCTTCCAGCCTGTCATGGCGACCGCCCAGACTAACCATTGGGGCGATATGCCATGGATCGTACCGTGGAAGGCCACGGGTTTGTTTTCACGACTTCCCGCATCGTGTTATATCGCGTCGTCCTGATGTCAGCCTGGAAGGCCAACCCACTTTGGCACACCTTCGGCCACCAGGATGTACTTCTCCAAGCGTGACGCGAAACAAGCCCGGAGTTACGCGTTCGTTCCGCCAAAACGTCCAGGCGGCGCGCAGAAGAGCTACGCAAAATTGCGAGAGCATTCAGGGCGGATACACCCCAAGGACAGATGACCCATAAATTGACTCACTCCTCCCCATCCACCTTCATCAAGAACATATACCCATAGGAACTGAAAAAGCTACGCCCCCGCGAGCCGAGAATGATGTAGCCACCATCCGATGTGGGTACGAGGTCGACAAGAAAATTAATGCTGTCCGTGCTGAACTCCCGCTCTGACTCGACGTTGCCGGCACGGTTCAACTTGGTCAGCACCATGTTCTGGCAGTACCACGAGCTTCGCGGAAAGTAGAAGGAGTTTTCCGCATAGGAGTAGGTCGACGAACCCACGACGAAGCCCCCGTCGGGCGTCCCGCTGATGTCGATGGGCTCTTTGCCCGTTTCCGAGGCAAAAGCTTTGTTCCATAGTTCGTTCCCATCCACGTCGAAACGGGCGACTCTATCGTCGCCCAGAACCACGACGCCATCATCGTTGGTCGCGACAAGATGCTCACTACCGGCCAGGTCCGGCGGTAGCGTGAAGTTCCACACCGTGGCTCCATCACCATCCAGTCGTCGCATGAAGGTATCGGTCAATAGGGTAACGCCACCGTCTTCCGTCGGCACCAGGCCGCGCACAAAGTCATTGGCCGCGACTTCCATTGCGGAGGTCCAGACAGTGGCGGCCTCGGCATCAAATTTCACGACCGTGATGCGATTCTCTAAGGAGAAGTGACCCTGGGATACCGCCGCCAGGTTCCCGTCCGACGTAGAAACCAATCGGCTCGGCAACGGCAGGGGCTGTCCGCTTTCCCCAAGTAGCCGCGTCCAAATCACTGTACCATCCGCATCCAAACGAACCATATTCCCCTGCCCTTTGGAGAATCCCACCAGGACGAATGAGCCATCGTCCATCTCTGCCGCCGATTCGGGAAAGATCGGCGTTGAGGAGAAGCTGGACCATATTTCCTGTCCAGCGGAATCGGTCTTCACCAATTCGGGCGACATCGGGCCATGGGGACTTCCCCCGCCACCAACGATCAGGTAGCCACCATCCTGTGTTTGAAGAATCGACGTTCCCGATCCGTATTCAAAATCGAAGTCCTGCTGCCAGGCACCGGGAAGCCCGTCATTCGTGCAGTTCGGTTCACAGCCAACCAGTACAAGCGCCGCCATCGCCATAAGCGTAATCGTGTGTGCCTGTTTCATGCTCATTCCCCTGTATGTCATTCGTCCCCATCGACCTTCATCAAAAACATATAGTTGACGAACCCGAAGAAGCCACGGCCATTGCTGCCCAGGAGCACAATGCCGCCATCCGATGTTGGTACGAGGCCATCCAGGGATTCGATCGCGACCGTCAGTAGACGTAAAAGTGAAGCTGTGTTTCTTAGGGTTGTTCGCCGTCAACCTTCAGCAGATACATTTTCCCGAAGCCGCCAAAGCCAAGTCGCTTCTGGCCCACGATAATATTTCCCCCGTCTGAGGTTGGGGCGAAATTTAACAGGTACTCAATAGCGCCGGTGTCGTATTCCCGCTCCCCGGTGATATCTCCGTTTTCGTCGAGTCGGGTCAAAACCACGTTTCCACAACGTTGGGTAAAGAAAGGCCCCTCTACATAGGTACTGGAGCCGACAGCAAAGCCACCGCCCGGCACTGCGCGGAGTAAGCCGCTCGCATCCGCCACGGTGGGTTCATACGCTTTGTCCCAGAGAATTTCGCCACGGGTATCGAAACGAACTAACCTGCGGTAGCCGAGGATGGCGGAGCCGCCATCATTCGTTGCGGCAAGGCTTCCCCCGGTTAAGGTGTCGTCCGGCAGCACGAAGTTCCATTCCTCGGCCCCATCGCCGGCCAATCGAAGTAAACGCATCGTACGGTTACCCGCTGGCGTGCGTTTAGAAGAGTCGCCCTGCTTCGCGTAGTCAAAGCCCCGCATCAAAAGGGTCACGCCACCGTCTTCAGTCGGCACAACGCCCTCGAGATAGTCATCGTCTGTGAAGTCCAGTACTCGCGTCCAGATGGTGGTGCCGTCCCGGTCAAACTTCACAACGTGAATACTCCCGTTCCCATTCTGCTCCGGGTCCGAGTACATCGTCACCACCACATTTCCATCCGAGGTGGCTACGAGTTTTGGGGCCGGGTAGGCAAGCTCCCCGCTCTCTTCGAAGGTACGTGACCACAGGATTCCGCCGCCCGAATCGAGGCGAGATACCTGGGCTACGTAATCTCGACTCCCCGCAGCGAAAAGTCCGCCGTCAACGTCCTCGACGACCGTACTGAGGCCGGACAGGGCGGTAGACCAGACGTCTTCCCCCGCACTATCGATCTTCGAAAGGCTCGTTCCGGTGCCAAACGAACCGTAGTTCACATACAGGAATCCCCCATCGGCGCTCTGGAGGATGGCATATCCGATAGATTGATCGAAGTCTTTTTCCCATGTGCCCCCGAGTGCCGCGCCCCCACATTCCTCGTTGCACCCGGTGAGTGGGAACAGCGCCGCCATGGCTATTGACGCCAGGAGAACCTTGATGGTTATATTCATTTCGATCACCCCTGGGGGACTTCTATTGCCACAGAAAAGATTTTCTACGTTGCACACGCCCGAATCATCGTAGTGAACGTACCCTCTCTGATATTACCATAGATTTCATTGTTCATTACATTGACAGGATAGGACATTGAGCCTCCGCCTCACGCAGCAAGCCTGTTCTCGCACGAGCTACGCCCTCGATCCAAAAAACCGGCCCGCGTCTCCGCAGGCCGTCGTGTGCTCGACTCAATTCACGATTCTAAATTCAAAATTCACTATTCTACCGCCGCCGCTGTCTCTGCCAGCACAGCCTCCAACTGGGGCTTCACCAGGTCCGTCCAGATCTGATAGCCCCCGTCGGTCATATGCAGCCCGTCTTCCAGCAGCAGGTCCTTCTTCGGCTTGCCCTTGTCATCGAGCATGTGGGCCTCGATTTCCAGGAAAACTTCCCGTTCGTCCATTTCGGTGAGAGCCTTGATGGCGTCGTTGGCTTTCTTCATTTCGGGGTAGAGGCGCCACCGGGCCGTGCTGGGCTTGATGGGTACGAAGATGAGCCTCGCTTCGGGCAGGGCTTCATGGACCTTTGCCGCGAAGGCCTTGTAATCATTCGTCACCTGCTCGGCGGTCTTGCCCCGTGCCACGTCGTTGTCGCCCGCATAGAAGACAATGGCCTTCGGGGCGTAGGGCACGACAAGGCGGTCGAAGTAATAAAGGGAGTCGGCAATTTCCGAGCCGCCAAAGCCCCGGTTAAGGGCGGGCATTCCCGGGAACCATTTTTCCAGGTCCCACATGCGAATGCTCGAACTCCCGAGAAAGAGAATGCCGCCGGGAGCCACCGACGTGGCGGCGTCTTGTTTTTCAAAGCCCTGAATGGTCTCCTCCCACTTTAGGGAGGGCGACGGTTTCTCTTCATCCGCGACGGCCAGTCCGGCCAGCAAGGTGAGTGCGGCAGTGATGCCCCAGTGTTTCTTCATGGTCTTGGTACTCCTTACGTGCAACCATTGTTTCATTTCAACGCCGTGCAGCATAGCATGCTGACTCAATTTCGCGCGAATAGCGGGGACTGCACCGACGACGGCAGCCCGAAAATGAAACCACGACGTGTGGGCGGAATGTATCGCGTTGAAAAGGGAAGCACATTCGGACGTCGGGGCTGTCCCCCTCTCGTCTCATCTCACTCACAAACGTACCCTGATGCGCCACAGCGTTGAACAGGGGACTGCACCGACGCTGGCAGCCCGGCAGCTGGAACAACGATACGGGGGCGAACGGTATAGCATTGAAAAAGGAAGCACATTCAGACGTCGGGGCCGTCCCCCTCTCGTCTCCATCTCACCCACAAACGCACCCTGTTGCGCCACAGCGTTGAACAGGGGACTGCACCGACGACAGCAGCCCGGCAGCTGGAACAACGATACGGGGGCGAACGGTATAGCATTGAAAAAGGAAGCACAATTGGACGTCGGGGCTGTCCCCCTGCCGATCTCAACTATCTTTTCAAATGTAAAGTTTCCGTACCCGATACACCCCACTTCCTCCTGTTGGCGCTTCCAATCTACCTCTTTCCGGACAGGGAACCTACCAAAGTCATCTCGGCGACGTTGCCCATGAAGAGGGGGACAGCCCCGACGATCTGCTACCCACCACCAAACACAAGGTCGCTGCAGCGCACAAACTCGCGATTACTACTCAACGCAGGCTACGTCGGTGCAGTCCCCGTGTCCCACTTCACTATTCTAAATTCAAAATTCACTTTTCCCCCTTCCCCACCACCCGCTGTCCGGGTTCCAGGTCATTTTTGGGCTCGATAATAACTTCGATCTTTGTTGATATATCCCAAACTTGCTTGCCTGCAATCGCATCAATACCAAGCCTTGCATGTTGACCTGCAAAGCCTCCACTATTTATGCGCGTTTGCTCAGATTGCTTTAGCG
>JAUIMA010000357.1 GCA_030432675.1 Candidatus Hydrogenedentota bacterium
CTACGGACTGGTGAAAGAGGACTCGCGCATCGGGTTAGAGCCCTCGTGCCAGTATTTCTACCTGCCCCTCGATCTCGTGGAAAAGGTGGTCAACTGCCGCTGGATTCTGGAGAACCTGTAGTTATCCCAGATGGGAGGCTTCCCGCGGGGCCCGTCAATATACCAGCGCGTACTTGACGTAGGCCGGGAATTCGCGCAGGGTGCTGTAGATGTCCCGTCGGGTGTACAGGGTGGAGTGGGCCGCGCCAATCCTTGTTACCCCCAGCTTGCCCAGGATGAGCCGCGTGCGGCTGATGTGGAAGAATTGACTGACGACGATGACAGATTCCATTTGACGGGTCTCTGCGATCGTGACAAAATTTCGGGCGCTTTGGTACGTGTTGTTTCCTTCATTGTCGATAGTCACCGCCGTCTCGGGAACGCCCTGTGCGGTCAGATAGGCAGCCATGGCACATCCTTCCCAGTGCCCTTCTTTTCCCAGACCGCCACTGACCACGATGTGGGGGACGAACCCGTCCTCGTAGAGTTCCAGTCCCCGATGGAGGCGTGCGCGCAGTCGGTCCGATAGGGAGCCGTCGGGGAAGACCGTGCTTCCGAGGATGAGTGCCGCATCGGCGGGGAATATTTCGTCGGTGAAGCCGTCGTAGACGATCGCGATTTCCGTGAGGATGAACAGGGCGATGCCGAGGCTCGTGGCCAGTAGCAGGATGATTAGGAGGCGCTTTTTCAGGGGGCGTTTGGGCATGGGGACTTCTATCCACCCTGGTTTGGAATAGTTCCGTCGGGCGGACGGGCTGGAATCCCACCGGGCACCGGGAGCCCCCGACGTGCTATACTTCTCGACTCCAACAACCCCAAGAAGGAATGTGTTTTGTCGAATCAAACCGAACTGATTACTGTGCTCGATGTAGATACACGGGAAGATGCCCTACGTATCATCGAGGCGAGTGAAGGCTGCGATTGGTATAAGATCGGCTCCCAGTTGTTCACCCGCTGCGGCCCCGATATCGTCCGGGAAGTGCTGGGTATGGGGCGTAAGGTCTTTCTGGACCTGAAGTTTCACGATATTCCCAATACGGTGGCCCACGGTGCCAGCGCCGCAGCGGCGTTGGATGTGGGGCTCTTTACGCTCCATGCGAGTGGGGGCCACAACATGATTAAGGCCGCCCGAGAGGCGGTTGAAGGCACGAACACGCGCATTCTGGCGGTGACAATTCTTACGAGCTTTACCGACGACCAATTGCGCGAGGAGGTGGGCCTGCAGGAAACGGCCGCTCAGGCCGTGCCCCGTCTGGCCAAGATGGCGGTAGACGCCGGTGCCCACGGTATCGTATGTTCGCCCCAGGAAATTCAGTTGGTGCGGGAGGCCGTCGGCCCCGAACCCCTCGTAGTCACACCCGGTATCCGACCTGCGTGGTCCAGCAAAGACGACCAGGCCCGAATCATGACCCCCAGCGATGCTGCGAAAGCGGGCGCCTCCATGATTGTGGTGGGACGCCCCATCCTGAAACACGAAAACCCGGCGGAAGCCGTTCGCCTTATTAAGCAGGAGCTTGCCCAATGACCGAAGCCGAAGTAATCGCATCCTTTAAAGAAGTCGGGGCCCTGTTGGAAGGGCACTTTATCTACGCCAGTGGCCGGCATGGGGAGCAATTCCTTCAGGCGGCCCGGGTGCTTCAGTATCCGGTGCATACCCAGCGTCTCTGCGAGGCCATGGCCGACCAGTTCCGAGACGAGAACATTGAGTTGGTGGTGGGCCCGGCGACGGGCGGCATCATCCTCGCCTACGAAACGGCCCGTAGTCTGGGCTGCCGCGGTGTTTTTGCGGAAAAGGAACCGGATGGTAGCATGGCGGTGAAACGGGGCTTCGCGGTGAAGGAAGGCACCCGCGTCTTGGTGGTGGAAGATATTATCACCACGGGGGGATCCGTCTTGAAGACCATTCAGCACCTCGAAGGGCGGGGTGTGGAGCTGGTAGGCGTTTCTGCGCTCATCGACCGGAGTGGGGGAAAGGCCGATTTTAATTACCCCTATCGGCCCATTGCCCGCCTGAACATGCAGAGCTGGGCTCCGGAAGACGTGCCGGAAGCTCTGGCTGCCAAGCCGGTTCTGGAGCCGGACGACCTCGTGCTCTAATCACAAATACTATCTGTTGAATCTGGACGTGAAGGCTTTTCTTCACGTCCTTTTTTTATTGTTTTTCTCGCTTGAAATACGGGGGGATACCAGATGGTACCAGAATCGACATCTTTGGAGGCGTTTCGTACGCCTATGTAGGCTCTGTATGGGGTGCGATTTGTGCGTTTTTCGGTCAAAAAAGCTTTATGGTCAATAAAAACGGTGTTGTTGTGGCTGTTTGGAAAAGTTGGCACGGCGGTTGCATATAGTGTTGCATGAGCCGAATCCAACGGACAGGAACGAACATGCAACCGATCAGCGTATGGAAAATTCAAGTTCGTTGGACTAAAGCCTCCCATTGTGCGGGCCGGGTTGGTGAACCCCCGACATCACTGGCCTGGTCCGCATATAAAAAACTGGATCCTCTCGGTTTGGCAGGCGCGTCATTGCGCTCTGTTGTCCGGCGCGATGACCGCCTGCCTGGCCGGCTAAATGATTTTGCCCTGGTGCAACCCCTGGTTCAGACAACGCTTGGAATGGAACAATGAAATACGGTTTCCTGATTGATATGGATGGGGTTATTTACCGCAGCAGCAATGTGATTGCCGGGGCGGATACCTTCATCAATCGGCTTGTCGACGACGGCGTACCCTTTCGCTTTCTGACCAATAACAGCCAGCGTACCCGGCGAGACATGCAGGCCAAGTTGCAACGTATGGGCTTCAATATTACGGAAGACCACATTTACACGTGTGCGATGGCGACGGCCCGCTATCTTGCTCAACAGAAACCCAAAGGCACGGCCTTTGTTATCGGTGAAGGGGGCCTGCTGAATGCGCTCCACCGAAACGGGTACGCCATTGTGGATCACGACCCGGATTTTGTGGTGGTCGGTGAAGGGCGCACCATGAATTTTGAGGTCATTGAGGCTGCGGTCAATATGATACTTTCCGGCGCCCGCCTTGTGGCGACCAATATGGACCCCAACTGTCCTACGGCCACCGGGACCCGACCCGGGTGTGGCGCGGTGGTGGCGATGATTGAGGCGGCTACGGGGGTAAAGGCCTTTAGCGTAGGTAAACCCAGCCCGGTGATGATGCGGGCTGCGCGAATAGAACTCGGATTGCGCTCAGCGCAAACAGTAATGATTGGAGATACCATGGAAACGGATATTCTCGGCGGCGTGCAGATGGGATACAAGACGGTACTCGTGCTTTCTGGTGGAACCGAGAAATCGGCCCTGGGACGTTATGCGTACCAACCCAACGTCGTGGTGGAATCCATTGCCAATCTGGATACGAACGAACTTTTTCTGGAGCGTGCCGCCGCACTGACCACTGCCACTCAGGCAGCGGTTTAAGGCCCGCGCTTCCAATGGACGATCTCTCAGCGGCGTCCGGGTGCTTCTTAACCGAGGACCTCACACTGCCTTGCTCGCGGGACTGCTCTCTCCACCCGCCAGTTCACTCACACCTTGGTTAGGATACATATGCGCGCATTGCAACGATGCGATATGATTGACCCAAAAACAGCTCATCCTACCCGCAGTCACCTGGGCGCCGCTGCCCTCCTCCATACAATGATTTGTACTCTTCCCCGAAAGGGGACCAAGTCGCCGTCGCAATGGGTTTGCGTCGGCGATTTGTTCTTGACACGCGGCTACGGGAGGAACTCCGCCGGTTCTTGGGGTTCCCATGCTACCCTCGCGTCTTGACTTTGCCCTGAACTAAAAGTTAGCCTCATAACAACGTCGAATTGGGAGCGGATGTACGGGTTGCGCACCGTACCGAAAGCGCGAGGAGGTTTCACCGGTATGATCGAACGGATTACGATCCTCGGTGGCAGTAGTGTCTATATACCTGAACTGATTCTATCGGTTATTTCCCGGAACCTCAATGTAAAAGAAATTGTGTTGTTGGGACAGGAAGGCAGGAAACTGCAGCTGGTAGCGAATTTCTGCCAACGATTAATCAATAAGAGTGGTTTTCCCGCTACGGTCAAGGCATCGACCGATGTGCAGGAAGCTGTGTCCGGGGCCAAGTATATTCTCAACCACATTCGGGTGGGCGGTATGCAGGCCCGGATGCGGGACGAGATGCTCCCGCCGAAATTCGGGATGATCGGGGATGAGAATCTCGGTGCGGGGGGCTTTTCCAACGCCATGCGGACCCTTCCGGTGATCTTCGATATCGCCGAGAAGATTGAGGCAGTCAACCCCGACGCCCACTTTATCAACCTGACCAACCCGATGGGGATCGTGGTAGAGGGGTTAATCAATCACACCAATCTCAATGTGGTCGGGGTAAGTGACCTTCCCGGCACCTATATGCGTAAAATCGCGCGGGTGCTTCAGGAAAACGTCGATGATTTGAAGTTTGACTATGTGGGGTTGAACAATCTGGGCTGGATCCAGGATGTGAAGCTTGATAAGCGTAGTTGTATGAGCCGTTTGCTCGAAATGTTGGAATCCCACAGTGAGGATGGCTTCGATTATGAGCTCATTGACCTGTTTCGGATGATTCCTACGCGCAATACGGGGATGTACTTCCATCGCTCCGAAGTGCTCCGAAAGCAGAAGGCCTGTTCCCGTTTTCGGGCGGAAATTCTGCATGAGGCCGAAAAACGTATTTTGAAGCTCTATGAGGACGATCACCTCAATGAAGTGCCCGATCTAACGCGGCAGCGAAACGCTATCTGGTATGAGGAGACGATTCTTCCACTCATCGAAGCCTTGGAAGATGAGAAAGAAAATACTATAATACTCTGTGCGCGAAACAATGGCTGTATCCGCGACCTGCCAGACAACAGCAGTGTCGAGGTGCCCGCCAAGGTCAGCAAGCGCGGTATAGAGGCACAGAAAGTCGGCAGCCTCCCAAGATTCCTTAAAGGGGTCTTTCTGGCGGCCAAAGAGAGTGATCGGCTTACGGTGGAGGCGGTGCGTCACCGCAGCCGGGAGTACGCCCTGCAGGCGCTCACGATTAACCCTTTCGTGCCTTCCCTGGAAACTGCAGTAACCTATCTGGATCGGATTATTAAAGATGAACACATTGAACTTCACTGAATGCAATTTGCGGCGCGCCGCGAAGAGCGCAGGTATTTTTGTGGCCCTACTGTCGGCCGGGGTGTTAACCGGCCTCCCGGCCCAGGCGGTTCCGGTTAGTGGTGGCAGTGGGGCAAGTCTCTCGTCCATCGCCGGGAGTCGCACGCTGGTCACGGTCATTCTGCGGGGCGGCGCCAAAGACCCGAACCTTCAGGTCGCCGAAGTGCAGGGTACGTTGATCGTTTTTACGACCGATGACGGTAATCGCATCAGTTATACGAAATCAGATATTGAGCGAATTGAGATTCAAGGGAGCGTAGTGGAAAAAAATCCCGCCTACGTTCCCAGCACGGTCGCGCTTCGACCTGAAGACCAGCGTATCGTGGACGGTGCCTTTGTACGTGCCGCCGAGCTGTTCCAGAACAGCAAGGACAACCAGGACCTGCGTATTCGGGCGGCGGGACTGCTGGCGTATAATGGGAACAAAGAAGCGGCGGAGTATCTGAATTCACTGGCCAACTCTAACAATCTCCAAACCCGCCTCTACGCGGCCCGTTGGGGACTCTATCTTGCCGAGAAGCCCGTGCCAGCGAACTTGGTTCGTGATGGACTTTCAAGCAACAACCGGAATATCAAGGCAGCCACGGCGGTTATTGCTGGCCTTTTTAAGGTGCAGGATGCCATGCCCGATCTGGTAACCATGCTCAATGACCGTTCGGCCCAGTTTTCCGCACCGGCTGCGGTGGCCTTGGCCCAGCTGGGAAATCGCGAGATCATCCCCCAGCTCCTGGACCTCATCGGGAGCACGAGCGAGGAAAAAAATTACGCCGGGATGAACGGGCTGGTGCTGCTCGGTGGCGACGATGTCATTGAATCCGTCAAGTATCGCATTGAGGAAACCGATGGCCTGGAGCGTTTTCGTCTGATTCGCGTGCTCCATGAATTGGGCGCGCCCGAAGCACGTAAGCATTTGATTCGGGTGTTCAATGAAGAATTGACCATTAAGCCAGAGGCTGCCCTCATTCTCGCAGCCGATGATTATTGGGAAGCCATTCAATATCTTCAAGAGCGTCTCAAGCGTCGCGAAGATCCCACCTATGACAATCTTGTCTACCGTGCCCGGAATGCCCACGCGATCTTACGGAGTGGGGATATGTCGGCCATTCACGTGTTCCAGTCACTGCTCCGGGAAGACGATACCAAGATTCGCGGCTGGGTGCTCTTTCTGATCGCCGATCTGGCGGACAACGATCTGCTGAAACTCATTCAGCCGTCCATTCAGAATATCGATTCCGGTTTGTCGGTTATCGCCTGCAGCACGGCCGTCTCGATCGCCTCGCCCGAGTTCCGGACGCGATTCCAGGATGTGGCAGGTACGCCGTGACGTGCGTGTTCGGGTAGCTATCACAGGGCGGGTACAAGGCGTAGGATTTCGATTTCACACCACCCGGCAGGCGAGTCAGCGCTCGCTTTCCGGGTGGGTTCGTAATTGCGCGGATGGTGGCGTGGAGGCGGAATTTCAGGGGGATGAAGCGCGCGTTTCGGAGATGGTGGCGTGGTGTCGCCGGGGGCCCTTGGCAGCCTCCGTCAGCCACGTGGAGGTGGTCAACTGCGAAGAGGTGACGGGCGAATCGGGCTTTCGGGTCCGTACCTGAGAAGCGTGCG
>JAUIMA010000358.1 GCA_030432675.1 Candidatus Hydrogenedentota bacterium
GTGCGCGAATACTTCGTGAACCATCACTTCGGTTATTGGTCCATCGTGCTTGTCAGCCCGATCTACTGGTATCCTGCCGTTATCACGTGGCAACGGCACGCCCATGTAGGGTAAACCCAACACGGGAAGCCTCGAAGGCGATTCCGAATAAATTATCCTACATGGGTGTATTTATCGGCACGTAAAGGCCAATCCAGAATGGGCCAAGAGGTCGACGCACCGGACGGAGAACTGCTATAAGTGCATTTTCTACGCCTCCTGTGCAGCAAATCGGGGTTTTCGGGCTGGCAAACGTGATAATTTGGACCATTTCAGTGTGAAAATCAATGATTTGGTCAAGTTTGAGGGAACTTTTCTGTTGCAAAGGGGATTGAATGGTATATAATAGGTATAGACAGAAAATACGGGTCGGGACGCAGCAGGCTCCCTACTCGTTTATGATTGAACGGTCGGGGCCTTCGATTTTAGTTGAATACATGAAGCCGAAGCGCGTCTAGGTCTACGTGTCTGTATGGTTTGTTGCGGAATTCCTTCATCAGAGGAATTCGAAGCGGTGGGCAACACGGGCAGACAATTGGTTGAGGCTGGACAAAGACTCGCGGCAGGAGAAAAGGGTTATGGACAATAACACAGAAAAACTAGGAAGAACGAAGGGCCTCGGCCTTTCGGAATTATTGGTGCTGCTGACGGTCACGTTGGTGCTCGCGGCTATCCTTATGCCCGCTTTGGTCAGCCAAGACCCCAAGCGTGCGGAGGAAATGTTGAATTCCACGCCGCAGAGTGCGTTGCAACAGACGGATGAGTCCGCGCCACAACGCCCGACGGTTGCTTCGCGTATCGATCGAAACAGTCGTCGCGAGGAAGCGCGCCAAATGCACGAGTCCAAAGATGCCGCCCGAGCGGGCGTGGAGAAAATGCTCACCACCGACATCCGGAGCGGCCAACGCTAGGGCAAGGTGCTCCTTACAGGGTGTGCGGAATTTCAATAGGTATGTTACGCTAACGACGGCCACACGGGCCGTCGTTTTTTTGTGGTAAGGGGCGGAAAGCAGCCGTCCCTACAGTCTGAAGGAACCCCTCTCCCATGATCACCCGATCGACTCGCTGTCCCCTCGTCACCGTATTCGCGTGTGTTACCTTACTCACGGGGTGCGCCGGAAATGGGTCACGTGATGCCAAGACTCCCACATTAGAGGGCACCACGTGGCACCTGACCCAGGCGGGTGGCCCGGAGGCCATGGAGCCCGTGCCGGATAACATGACGATCACGTTGAAGATTACCGAGGACCAGGCCGTTTCCGGTTCTGCAGGATGCAACACCTACCGCAGTTCCTGCACCCTGAATGGCCAGAGCATCCGCTTTGCCCCCATTGCCATGACCAAGAAAATGTGCCCGGACCCACCCGACGTGATGGTCTGGGAACAGCGTTTCGTAACGGCCCTGGCGGAAAGTACCCTTTACCAGCTCGATGGGGCGATGCTTCAATTGCAGGGTCGGGAAGGCGCCACGCTACAATTCCGCCCGGCGTCGGAGTAATCGGGATGGAGGCCCAGGAGCCCCTCATGGTCTTATATGATGCCTCCTGCGGGCTGTGCCGACGCCTCGCCGATTATGGACGCACCCGCTCGGAAGACCGTCTCCATTTTGTGCCCTGGCAGGACTACGTGAAAGAGGCGGAAGCCATCGAACAGTTTAGCGAGACGGAGCTTCAGGCTCCCCCAAGCAGCCTCCGAGTGCTTCAGGAGGGGGCCATTCTGGAAGACGCCGTCGCCTGGGAGGCGATTCTTACGGCCTACCCCCCCTTCGACTCCCTCAGTTGGATTGCCGAGCGGCTGGGCCTGATGGGTGCCGTTTCCAAAGTGACCTACTATGGGGGAACGTGGCTTCGGCGGCGATGTGGCACATGTCCATGAGCACTTGGCCCATGGAGACCTAAGTCGTTCCGGCGCTTGATTTAATCCCTTGACGTGCCGGGGCACTTTTCGCTATTTTCGCTTGCACCCATACCATACCTTGGTGCATACTGATACTCGTACACGCAGCACGGATGCCGGAGTGAACTGATGCAGTTGAGCACAACACGATTTGGAAACGTCGATGTAAGCGACGAGTCTATCGTTACCTTTACGCAACCCATTATCGGGTTTCAGGAATTCCGACGCTTCATTCTTCTGCCAGGGCCAGAAGACAGTGGTGTGATCTGGCTCCAATCCACGGAGTCCGGCGAGCTCGCCTTTCTTCTGATGAACCCCCGGGATGTCGTCCCCGACTACCGCGTACGCATGGGGCAACACGAATTGGCCGAACTGGCCGTAACCTCCATCGATGAATTAGAAATTTACACCATTCTCGTCGTCTCGGAGGATGTCTCCAAGGTCCGCACCAACCTCAAAGCCCCGGTGCTCCTGAACACCAAGCAGCGACTTGGCAAACAGACGGTGCTGGAAGGCAGCGACTACCCGATTCAGTTTTTCCTGGCGCAAGCAAGGAAAGCAGCCGCATCGCCGGAGGAGGTGAGCAATGCTCGTACTGACGCGTAAGGAAAATGAAAGCATCATGATCGGCAATGACATCGAAGTCAAAGTGCTCGATCTCAAGGATAACCAGGTCAAGCTGGGCATCGTCGCTCCCCGTAGCGTCGCCGTGCATCGCCGGGAAGTCTATCTCGCCATTCAGGCAGAAAATGCCCAGGCGGCATCGGCCGTTCCCATTGATGGCATCTCCAAGTTAATCCCCCGTTAGGAAAGGGTGGTCCATGGACGTAATTCTAGACGGCGCAAGCAACTATGACCTCCAGGGGGAACCGGAAAACGCCTTCTCCGCCGTGGCGGCCGTCAGCGAGTTCCTTCGACAAGACGGGCGCTCCATTCTATCGGTCAAAGTCGATGGGGAAGAAGTCCTTCCCGAGGCCTTGGCGGAGCGACTCACGGATTTACCCGTTTCCAAAATTCAGCGACTGGAAATCGGCTCTGCGCAGACCGCCACACTGGTGGAAGAGTGCCTTCAGGGCCTCGGTGAAAACCTGCCTGAACTTCCCGCCATCTGCCGCGGCCTCGCGCAGGTCTTTCAGGGAGAAACCCCCGAGGAAGGGTACGAGCCCTTTGTCGACCTGGCGGGGCTTTGGGGCCACATCAAATCCCGGGAAGCCATGGTGACCAACGCCCTGGAGTTAGATACGGACACGCTGATGCTTGAAGGTAAATCCGTCTCCGCGCTGCATAAGGAGCTCAATCAGTTCCTGGAGGAAGCGGGTCAGGCCCTTAAAGACGGCGACATCATTCTCCTCGGCGATCTGCTCGAATATGAGCTGGCGCCCCGTGCGGAACAGGAAATCCAACTGGTCGCGCTGCTACAGGCCCAGATACCCGCCAATTCGGGATGACCATGGCCACGCCACGCATTCTTACCTTCAACTTTCACGAGCCCTACCTGTGCATGATGGCCGCCACCGGCCTCCCCTTCGACATCGGGCTTTATGAAAAAGGCAACTTCGCGCGCATCTGGCAACAGGCCTTCCGCCCCGCACCGCCTAACCTGAGCTTCGTCGGTGAGCAGGAGTGGCGCAGCCGGGTAAAAGCGGGGTATTACGATGTGGTCATCGCACAAAACGAGACCAACGCCATTGACGCCGCTGATGGAGACGCGGCCCGCCTGCTCATTTGTCACAATCGACGCACCTTCCTGAACACGACGATTCAGGGCGACACCGAAGCAGGCATTGCAAATTACAACCAGTTGCTGGAAGACCTCCAGCACTTCTACGATTTTGTCTTCATCTCCGAATCCAAGCGAGCAGACTATGGCATCCCCGGCCGGGTAATCCTCCCTGGTATCGATGTGGATGCCTGGGGCGGCTATCGCGGAGAAAATGCCGCGATTATTCGGGTGGGTAACACCATGCGCGAGCGGGATCGCATGTTTGACGTTGATTTTCAGGAGGCCTGCTGCGCCGGCCTTTCTAATCAGGTCATTGGCACCAATCCCCAGATTCCCGGCAGCAAAGCCTCTACTTCCTTCGACGATCTGCTGGAGCAGTTTCGCAGTAACCGCTGTCTGCTCCACGTCTCTCGCGAAGCCTATGAAGACGGTTACAACCTTGCCATGCTCGAAGCCATGGCCTGCGGCATGCCCGTCGTTTCGCTGGCCAATCCCACCTCCCCCATCACCCATGGCGAAGATGGATTCAGCGCCTACGACAGTGCCGAATTGCACGGACACCTGCAACGGCTCCTCGAAGACCCGAATCTGGCCCGCGAGGTGGGTGCGCGCGGTCGCGACACGGTGGCAGAGAAATTCCCCTTGTCACGCTTCGTCACACAGTGGCGCGAGGCTATCCTGGAGGCTGCAGACACCCACACGAAGACCCACACGGGTACTGGAACCGCCCCCACACAACGTGTCGGCGTGCCCGTGCTCATGTCCTACATTGCTTCGCCCCACACCACGGGCGGGTACATTCGGGAGGCGCTCTGTCGGAAACATGCCGTGGTTTCCTGTGGCGCAGAGATTTCCAACGAAATCCTGCTCCGATGGGGATTCAAGGCGCCCGTACCCGATTACCACCATCACGAAATTGCCCTCCCCGAGATTCAAGACACCAACCAGCTCCGGGGACAGCTTCCCAAGAACTTTAATCCGGCCCTCCTCCTCTGGGTCGACTCTGGCCAGGCGGAGATGGAACGGCCGCTGGCCCCGTTGGATATCCCTAAAGCGGCCTGGTTTATCGACACCCACGTGACCACCGCACACCGTATTGAGATTGCCCGCCACTTTGATTATGTCTACCTCGCGCAGCGGGCCCAAATCGCGGAATTTGAAGCGGCGGGTATTTCTCACGTCCGCTGGATGCCCCTGGGCTGTGCCCCCGAGCTCCACGCCGTAGAACGAGGTGCACCGCGTTATGATGTGGCCTTCGTCGGTAGTGTGGCCAGTGCCAGTGGCGACAACCGCCGGCGCTTTATCGAACGCATCAAGGCCGAATTCCCCAATCACTTCATCGCCCAATGCTGGCCTCACGAGATGGCCGAAGCCTACGCCCACGCCAAGATCGTGGTAAACATGTGCCTCAATCAAGACGTGAACATGCGGGTCTTCGAAGCTATGGCGTCGGGCGCCTTATTGGTCACCGATATGGCCGATGGACTGGACGAATTATTTACGGTGGGCGAAGATCTGGTGGTCTATGCGGACGAAGAAGAAGCTGTGGCCCTCATCACCCACTACCTGGCCGACGATGGCGCACGGAAGGCCATTGCCCAGTCCGGACAAGAGCACGTGTTGCGTGCCCATCGTTACGATGATCGCATCCAAGCTATTCTATCGGACATCGAGACGCAGACCGGTCCGCTGGCAGTGCCCCTGCGGCACCACGATCTCAAGAGTGACGAAGAGTATTACCAGCACCCCCGACGGGAGCTGCTGCAGGCCATTCCGCTCAGCGCACGCCGCATCCTCGATGTGGGCTGTGGTGCCGGGGCCCTGGGCAAGGTGCTGAAGGAAGAGCGCGGCGCCGAGGAAGTATGCGGCATTGAGTTCATGGAGGAGGCCTACAGTCGCGCGATCAATGTGCTCGACCGCGTCTATCTGGGCAATATCGAAACCATGGCCCTCCCCTTCGAGGACCTCTACTTCGACTGTATCATCTGCGCCGATGTCTTAGAGCACTTGGTCGAGCCGGAAGCGGTGCTGCGCAAACTCGATAGGGTATTGGCGCCCCACGGCGTGGTGGTCATCTCCATTCCCAACGCACGAAATTATGAAGTCATCCGCATGCTTGGCTCCGGTGCCTGGACCTATTTCGAAGAAGGCATTATGGATGCCACGCACCTGCGATTCTTCACCCGCACCGATCTCGTCAAGATGATCGAAGCCGGTGGCATGAAGGCCGCTGAAGTACAACCGCTGAATGCCCGCCCACCGAGTATGCTCCCGAAGAATGAGGACGGGTCCCTGACCGTGGGCAATATTACCTACAAGAAAATCAGTGACGCCGACTACGCGGATCTCTTGGGATATCAACTCCTTGGAATCGCCTGCAAGGCCAATTGGGATTGTCTGCAAACCGCCAACCGCGCCATGGAAGCCGGTGAATATGAAACGGCTCTGGCCCTGGCGCTCGAAGGTATCGGCGTCGATGAAATAGAGCAGCTTCACGTTATTGCCCGGGCCTATGGCCGAATGGGAAACCTGCAAAAGGCGGAGGCGGCCTACAAGCTCTTGCTGGAAAAAACCGACATGCCCCTCATCGTCGGCGACTACGGAATTCTGCTTGTCGCCATGAACGATATGGCCTTGGCGACGCCACTCCTGAAAAAGGCGTTTGCCGCCGACCCCACCCTGGACCGGGTAGATGGCGCGCTCGGACTCGTCGCGTTGCGGAATGGAAATGCCGCCGAGGCCTACGAACATATCCACCGCGCCATGCTGTCCAATTTTGAGCACAAGGGCCTGCTGCTTTCCCTCATCGATGTGGCCCGGGCCTTAAAACGTCTGGAAGATGCCCTGCCAGTTATCACGGCCTACATTGAATTTTACCCGGGCAACCTGGAGCTCAAGGCAAGCTATGCTGAAGTGCTCCGCGACCTCGGCCGTATAGAGGAAGCCCGGGAGCAACTGGATATGATTCTCCTCTTTGAACCGGATCACGAAATAGCCACGCAACTCCTGGCCAGCCTGGAGGCAACAGACTCCTCCGGCAATCCCTGACATCAACACACCCTAAGTGGAAGCCACAGAGAATCCATTCATGTCGAGCACCTACCTTCAGCGTCCCAGTGACTGGCAGGCCACCCTTGCGATACACCCGATCGCGTC
>JAUIMA010000359.1 GCA_030432675.1 Candidatus Hydrogenedentota bacterium
CAATGGACAATCACCAATTTGAGAGCTTCTATTCCTTATATAACCATTACCATAACGGTGCCGAAACTGGTACCTATCCAAGTCGAAAAAAGCTTGGTTACTTGCATAAATTGATTGAAATAAGTAGTAATTAATCAAGGCGATTCGATCAACGGACTCTTGATTGGGGCCGTGTGCTCCAGACACTACCCCATTATTTCTATAGCGTTCGCGGTTTGGATAAGTTCTACGGTTGAGCAATCAGCCGCCACAGAACTCTTCGTGATGTGCCCTACGCGGAGCGTAGGGATAGGCATTCCCACGCAGAGCGTGGGAACGAGGGGAAACCGCTTCATCTTCGCGTATCCCCCTATACCAGGTCCAACGGGTGCACGGTTTTCATGCCCGTGCCTTCCTTCAGGTGGATGGAGCATACCGACGACTCGGTGACGATGGCGTCCACCTTCTTTTCCTGGAAGGCCTCAAAGAGGGGTTTGCCCACGGCGTTGGCGAGGTCGTAACCCATGGGGCCGTGTTTCAGGCCGAAGGTACCCGCCATGCCGCAGCAGGTGCCTGTTTCAATGAGCTCGATGCTCCCGCCATGTTTGCGGACCCAGTCCATGGCCTCGCTGCCCATGCCCAAGGGGCGCTGGTGGCAGGAGCAGTGAAAACCATAGGTGTGGCCTTCGAGGGTATTCGTACCCGCTGCACCTTCGAGGTCCATCAGGTACGCAAAGTATTCGTGGGTGGCCGCTGCCACTAATTTTGCCTTGGGATTCAGCGGGAGTAACTTGGGATAGGTCTCGCGCAGGCAATAGGCGGCCGTCGGCTCGGTGGTGACAATATCATAGCCCTGCGCCACGTACTCGGCGAGGCGTGTGACGTTGTAGATAGCCGCATCCTGCGCGCGGGTTAAGTCGCCGTAGCCAATATAGGGATACCCACAGGCCTGCTGTTCGGGTAACACCACTTCGCAGCCCTGGGCCTCCAGCCGACGGAGGGCTTTCATGCCGAGCTCGGGCGCGTTGTAGTTCACAAAGATATCGTGGAAGAAAGCGACCTTGCGCGTTACCTTCGCCGGGTCAATCTGACTGACCCATCGTTTGCGCAGGGTCTTCCGCGCGAAGGAGGGCATGTCGCGGCGCCGATCGATACCGGTCACTTTTTCCATCACCCAGCGAAAAGCGGAATTACCCAGCGAAATATTGGAGAAGGGCGCCGTGGCGCAGCCCATTTTCGCGGCGCTCTCGGCGGCCATGAGCAACTCATTGGTAAACGACGGCGGGTTCTTCTGGTGGTCCCGGTGTTTCACTTTCGCGATGCCCAGGGGCATATCGATTTGGGTGGGACAGATTTCCTTGCAGAGTCCACAGGATACACAGAGGTCGGCAAACTCCGCGGCCACGTCGTAGCCATGCACGCCGGCGGTCCACGTAATGCCCATGGGTCCCGGGTAAATGTGACCAAAGGTGTGGCCCCCGACGACGCCATAGGTAGGACAGGCGTTCATGCAGGCACCGCAGCGAATGCAACGGAGATTTTCCCGCATGATGGGGTCTTTCGCCATTTCACGCCGTCCGTTGTCCAGAATAACGATGTGGGATTCCCGGGGCTTGCCATCGGCACCCATGGGGTTGCGACCGGCCATCCAGGTGACGTAGGTGGTGGGCAGCTGGCCCGAGGCGCTCACCGGGTGCGCGAGCACCATGGCCATGCCATCATCCATGGTCTCGACGATCTTTTCCATACCCATGACGGCGATGTGCACCTTACCAATGGCGGAAACCAGGCGTCCGTTGCCTTCGTTGGTTTCGATGCAGATGGCACCGGTGTCGGCCACGCCCACGTTGGCTCCGGTCATACCGATGTCGGTGTTGAGGAAGATGGGCCGCAGGTAGCTGCGCACCACAGGCATGATGGATTCAATAGTAGCCTCCACGGGCTTGCCGGTGGCCTTGGCGAAAATCTCGGCCACGTCATCGCGCATCTTGTGGACCGAAGGAAAGACCAGGTGGAAGGGCTTTTCGTTGACCAGCTGAATAATCAGCTCACCGAGATCGGTCTCGACTACGCTCAGGCCTGCCGCTTCCATGTCTTCATTAATTTCGATTTCTTCGGTAGTTAGAGACTTGGATTTGGACACGGTCTTCGCGTCGTGTTTCTTCGCCACCTCGAGGCAATAGGCGATGGCATCGGCCCCATCTTTCGCCACGTATACCTGACAGCCCCGGGCTTCGGAGGAGGCGATAAAGCGTTCGAGCAGCTCTTCTTGCTTATCGATGCACCGGTCTTTGATGGCCTTCACTTCGTCGCGGAAGGCCGCCCCGCCCGGCAAGGTCATCAAACGCTCGGTCCGTTTATCACGGCCCCGCTTCATGCAGTTATAAAGGGCGTCCCGTTGCTTGGGCTCTTCGATGGATTTGGTAATGGCGTCGTTCAGGCGTTGCTGTCGGGTGGTGGTCATGCGTCGTCTCCCAGGATCAAGATAGCGTGGGCATGCTCCGGCCCGTGGACCCCGAGGGTCAGAATCATTTCAATATCGCCCGTGCGGCTCGGTCCCGAAATATAGCTCACCATGATGTTTTCCGGATTTTCCGCGTAGAGCTCGGTCATGCGCGCTGCCGAACCCCGCAGCGTCTCCACCAGATCCCTGGCGTGCACAATGCCAATATGGGTGCGCGGGAGTGCCGATACCAGACGGCTCGTGTCATCGAAGACCACCTCCGCCAGGGTCCCGGTTTCGGCGATACCAAAGCGGGCCCCCGTCACCCCCACCTGCACCTGATCGATTTCGCCCAGCGCCGTGTCTGTCTGATAGGGGGGACGGAGGACCTCCATCCCCTTGGCGGTACACTTGGACTCCGCCTCATCCATCACGCTGTCCGGCAATTCGGCCAGGGCCACGCGCTTCGCACCGGCCTCCTGGGCGATCTTCAAGATCAGATCGCACACTTCCGCCTGGGTCCGCACCAAATAGGCGTGACCCGACACGGCCTCAAAGGCCGCCTTGAAATTGTTCGCCAGAATTTCGCTCAACGTCTCATCACTTTCACTCACTTAACACACGATTTCAACGCGTACCCTGCACCTGCTTAGACGCGGTACACCGCCGGATCACATCCCATCCAACACGGCGTAACTGATCGTCTTGTAGCTGTCCCGCTCATAGAGACAGCCCAAACGGCCATCCTGCAATACCACGAGGGCGCTGTAGGCAAAGCCACCGGGATAAACCGTCTGGTTACGGGTCCAGTTCGCACCACCATCATCACTCCGGAAGAGCTGACCATTCTCCCGCTTCGTTTCCGTGTTGGGGACCGTGTGCCACAGTACCGACTTTTCTCCGGAGGGGTCAACCTGGGACACCAGACTCCCCATACACGGCGGAGTCAACAGGTCTTCGGCATAGCGAGCCGGTGTCCAGGTGGCACCACCATCTGCGCTCGTCGTGAGCACCCGCGCCTTCTTACCGTCTTGGTTGCGGGCCGAAAGAACCAGTACGCCATCGGCGCGCTCCGCCACCTGGGCTTCTGTACACCAGCCGGTGATCTTCTCATAAGATACGCGCTGACCAAGTTGCCAGGTTTCACCCAGGTCATCACTGTAGGCCACCGCGATCTCGTGCATGCGATCACCGCCTCCCAGGGGGATGTTCTCATAGAGCGGCAATACCAACCGCCCCGCGTGGGTGCCCTGTTGCAGTTGAATGAAGTTACCCGGACTCCCCACGGCCACGGCGTCGGGTCGGCGAAGCATTTTGGTTACGTCGCGCGGCGCACTCCAGGTCTTGCCGTCGTCATCGGAATGGATGATAAACGACTGCGTATTGGTGGTGCCGCCAAAGCCCAGGTCCGCCAGCTTGGTATGGCCCGACTCACGGCCATGATAGCCCTGGGGAAAACGTTGATAGACCGCAAGTATGCGATGGGACTCTGATAAAGCGAGGAGGCACGGATCGTTCAGCGAATCATCCCCAGACTCAGCGATGACCTGCACGCCCCCCCACGTCTTACCCCCGTCGGTGCTTCGACGGAGTATGATGTCGTTTTTACCATGGTCATGGTCTACGGGACGTCCCTCGGCCACCGCGACCAAGGTACCGGATTGGGACTGCACGATCGCGGGAATGCGGATGGCCTCGTAGGCATCATCCGCTTCGCGGGTGAAGACCGTGACGGCCTCGGGGTGTGCTTCCTCCGCCGCTGCCATCACCGCGAGGGGACACACCGCCAGCAATACCATCCACTCCGTCCTACGTTTCCAACTCATCTGACAACTCCCTTTCCTTCCCCGGACCGCCCCCCACCTACATCGGACTATTTCATCGCCCACTGATCAAAACCAACGGCGGATAGCTCTTTCTCGAAGGCGGCACACTCCTCATCGCTCAAGGAGTACAGCGGCAAACGACAGGGACCACAATCGAGTCCGGTTATCTTCATCGCCGCTTTCAGACCGGCCATGCCCTTATAGGCCAACATAACGCGGATGATACGGCCCGCGTCGGCCTGCAACGCGAAAGCCTCTTTGGTGTTGCCCGCATCATAGGCGGCTTTCGCTGTGTGATAGAGGGGGGCCATGAAATTGTAGGTACTACCCACGGCACCCGCGGCACCCAGGGCATGACCACTGATACACGACTCATCCACGCCGAAGAGCATGGTGTGCTTGTCACCGGCTTGCTCCACACAGGCCTGGAATTCGTGCTGCGTATAGCTGCTGAACTTGATGCCCGCGAGGCTCGGAAGTTCTTCCGGTCCACGACGCAGCATCTCGGTCATATCGAGGGCCACATCGGTGAGTTTGGGAATGTGGTAGTAATAGAACGGCAGATCCGGTGCGCCCGAAACCACCTCGCGCAAACACGCGATCAACATGTCCATCCCATCGGGCTTGAAATAGGTGGGTGGCAGGGCGCTCAGGGCATCGGCGCCTATGGAGGCCGCATGGGCCGCCAGACCCCGGGCTTCATGGTTACTGGTGTGCCCCACCTGCACAACCACGGGAATACGTCCAGCCGCGGCCGTCACATAGGCCTGGGCCACGGCACGTCGCTCTTCGGTCGTCAACAGGGGGCCTTCGCCGGTGCTGCCACACACATAGAGGCCACCAATATCGTTGGCCACGAGACGATCCACGATGGCGGGAATAATGTCGAGCTTCAGGCTGCCGTCGGGGTTCATGGGCGTTACGGTGGCGGCAATGAGACCGGTAAGTGTTTTCATGGAGGGAACTTTCTATTGGCCGGACCCGTCAGGGCGGCATAGGGGAACTCTGGGTACATACAGACAGGAAGTAAGGGGGCGGTTCTTTTCAGCCCCGCTCGCTTTCCATATAGTGCAATTGATGGTCCATGGCGTGAACAATGTGTTGACGCATGATTTCGGCCCCTTCTTCCCCGTCGCCATTGCCGATCGCCTCGGTGATGGCCCGGTGATCTTCCAGGGTCTGCTCGCCGCCTTGGGGCACCGTATCCCGGGGCTTGCTCCGGTTCACGTGGGAGAGCATTCGGACACTGCTTGCGGCCCGGGCCAACCAGTCGTTGTCGGCTGCTTCGATAATGGTCTCATGAAACTCGGCATCCTGATTCAACCAATCCCGGAGCAATTTACGATCAGGCTGACTCGGGTCGCACGCCTGAATCGCGTTCCAGGTTTCGCTCTGGAGGTCACAGATCTTTTCCAGACGGCGTTGTTGAAACGATTGGATGTTGTCCGCCGCTTCGCGGACCGCAAAGACTTCCAACTGCTCACGGAACGAGTAGAGCTTAATAATATCTTTGCCGTTGAACTCCCGGACGAAGGCACCGGCGCCCGGGATGTGCTCTACCAACCCTTCACTCGTCAGGCGCGTCAACGCCTCTCGAATGGGCATGACACTCACTTCCATATCCTCCGCCAACGTGCGATTGACCAGCCGCATTCCCGGGGGGTAATCACCTGAGGTGAGTTTCTTCAGCAACTGTTCGTAAACGGCATGGGAAGTGAGGGGTGCCATGATAAGGTGCTCCAGGTTGCCAATGTTATCTCATGTAATAACATGCTATCAGGAAACCGAGGGCGGCGCAAGATGGCGACTGGCGAGAAGGCATTGAGGGACTACAGGGACGGAACGAGATAGGGTGGAGCTCTTGGATGGTGCGGGCAACTCACTGCCCCAGCCCATGATCACCACTTCGTCCACCTCGTCCACAAAGTCCACAATTTCCAACCCAAGACAACACACCAACTGCTAACTGTTGTATTCCTAACAATTTGATGTTATGCTAATTGCAGCATTCCATGAAAAAGCAACGATAGCGGGGTAAAAGGATGATAGAAGCAGAAGCCATTATCTGGGGACTTGCGGCCGCCACGGTTACCGGGCTGGGGTACCTTCAAGCCCGAAAATCCGGGGCCCACACGGAAGACGAAGCTACAACACCAAACGCACCATGGGCGTGGCTCGGCCTGACGCACCGCGTCGTTGTCGCGTTATTCGGGCATCGCTATTGGACAGTTAGAGGATTGAGCACTACCACGGGACTCTGTGCAGCAATCTATGGCCTCGCACTACTCATCAACTGGGACGCGATGCATTTTGGTCAAAGCGGCTATCCGACCATTGCCGCATTGGTCGTTGGTTTTCTGGCAACACTGCCTTTTCTGGTGCATCTGCAGATACAGGTGATGCGACGGTGCCTGGCATTTGCCAGCGTTACGGGAACTACCTGGAAGCGTACCGTCATTCCCTGCCTACTTGTCGCGATACCCATCGGCTTAACGATCGTCAGCTTGCTCCCCGTAGCCATCGTGGCCGGAATGGTCGACTCGCAATCAT